>JAYPSX010000008.1:0-16526 GCA_038133315.1 Hyphomicrobiales bacterium | reverse complement strand
TCTAATCCAGCAATTTTCCCGGAAGATGAGATTGTAAAATTATGTGAAAACCAACTATATCTTGGAGAAGATGTTGGCCAGATGATCCAAGACACTTGGACACGTATACTTGCATCATAGTGTAAGCTTGTAAAAATGTGTACTAAAGAAAGAACCTACATTGACTAGTTGGGGGATGAGAAGCAAACTTTTCATTTTGCTTCTATTGCCCGGATTATCATGGCTGATCTTATTTTTTATTGTCCCGTTAATTATTGTCTTTTCTATGAGTTATGGCGACAAGATTAATATAATAGACATTGATTATACATGGAGTTTAAAAAATTATATTAGAGCCTTTGATGGTGTTTACATAATAACACTATTTAAATCTATTATGATCAGCGCTGTTACAACAATAGTATGTTTATTGATTGCCATTCCTGTAGCATTTTATATAAGTTTTTCATCAATAAGAATGAAGTCTATCTTACTAGTTTCAATTATGCTCCCACTATGGACAAACCTCTTAATTAGGACTTATTCTCTAATTGCCATTCTGAGAACAAAAGGCCATATAAATAGTTCTCTAGAATATATATGGGAGAGTACAAATAATCTATTAAACTTCTTTAACCTAGCTAATTATAAAATTATGGGGGAGAGCTTTGTCCCCCTAAATCTAATGTATAATAATTACTCAATTATATTAGGTTTATTCTATATTTATGTTCCATTTATGATTATACCCATTTATCTGGTACTCGAAAAATTTGATAGAAACTTATTAGAAGCAAGCTATGATCTTGGCGCAAACCACATTAAAACTTTTTTTAAAGTTATCATTCCCAATATTAGTCCGGGTATTACCTCAGGTATCATACTAGTATTCATTCCTTGTTTGGGCTCATTCATCATACCTGACTTACTTGGTGGAGCTGACTCACAGATGATAGGCAACATCATTGAGAGACAATTTAAATCTGCAAACGATTGGCCTTTTGGCTCGGCATTATCATTCATTCTTATATATATAACCCTTGTTATAATCTCAGTAAGGCATTTGTATACAAAATTATATTCAAAACTGCATCTAAGAGGGAATCCACAATGAAAAAATCTCTTTTTTACAGTCCAATTGATTATGCACGAAATAAGTATTTAAAGTACATTACAATTATTTTTTTATTGACCCTTTATTTACCCATACTAAATTTGATTATTTTTAGTTTTAATGACTCAAAAAGAAATATTGTATGGCGTGGTTTTACCACTAAATACTACAATAAAGTGTTTGAAAATGATTTACTTTTCAACGCTTTTCTAAACTCCCTTACAATTGCAACTTTATCAACAATAATCTCAACAATACTTGGTTTAACAACTGCTATTGTGCTCTGGAAATTTAACTTTTATCTGAAAAAATATTATGACCTTGCACTCCTATTCCCAATAATCATACCTGAAATTTGTATGGGAATTTCAATGCTTGTATTTTTCAACTTTATTAATTGGCCTGCCTTTGAAATTTGGCCCCTGACTCTATCAAACATTATTATAGCTCACGTATCTTTTACATTCCCATTTATTGCAATAATTATCAGATCTAGGCTAGCAATTTTAAATACTGACACTCTTGAGGCGGGTTTGGATCTGGGGGCAAATAATATTCAAATAATCAGATTAATCATCGTACCATTTATCAAGCCGGCAATAATTGCATCATTCTTATTAGCATTTACGCTCTCTTTAGACGATTTTGTTGTGACCTTTTTCACATCAGGACCTAATAGTGTAACATTACCCGTAAAAATCTACTCAATGGTGAGATTTGGAATTACTCCAGAAATTAATGCTGTATCAACTCTCCTTATACTGATACTAATATTTTGTACATTTTTTGTGATAAGGTATTTATCTAAAAATAACAGGGAAGTATTAGATGACTGACAAAAAGTTTTGTATAGAATTAAAAAATTTAACCAAAAGATTCGAAAATACTGTAGCGGTTGATGATGTATCATTCAATGTTGAAGAAAATGAATTTTTTACAATTTTAGGTCCATCAGGCTGTGGAAAATCAACTGTCCTAAGGGTAATAGCAGGACTTGAAGTTCAAGACCAAGGTGAAATAATTATCAACGGAGTTGATTGCAGTAAAATGCCTGCCAATGAAAGACCTGTAAATATGGTGTTTCAGTCATACGCATTATTTCCTCATCTCAATATCAAAGATAATATTGAATTTGGTTTAAAAATTAAAAAGATAGATGAGAAAGAAATCAAAAAAAGAGTCGATGAAATTCTAGGTTTGATAAAGATGAGTAGTTACATTAATAAATATCCATCAGAATTATCAGGCGGACAAAGACAAAGAGTGGCATTAGCCAGAGCTATCGTGAATAATCCAAAAATTGTTCTTCTTGATGAACCTCTATCGGCATTGGATGCAAATTTACGCATAGAAATGCAACGAGAGCTTGTCAATATCCAACGTAATCTCGAAATGACGTTTATGCTTGTAACACATGACCAGGATGAGGCTTTATCTATCTCATCAAAAATAGCAATTATGGAAAGTGGTAAAGTCATTGAAACAAATACAGCAACTAATATGTATGAATATCCCTCAAAGAAATATAGCGCAGAATTTCTTGGAAGAATTAATATCATAGACGGATATGTCACAAACATTGGTGATAAGAAAATATTCAAGAGTGAGATTTTTGGAGAAATTAATTTAGAGAATGATCTACCTATTCCGCAAGATGCTGTTCTGGGCATAAGACCTGAGAAAATTATTATTGAGAGGTCCTCTAAGAATCTCGATAATCGTATTAAAACAAAAGGCACTGTTATCGATTGGACATATTATGGAGATATGAGCTACATCACAATTGAACTTGATAATAAAAAAAAGATTTATATACATGTTCAAAATATTCACAGAAATACCCTTCAAGAGTTAAAAATAGGTAAAACATTGCGTGCATCATTTGATATAAATGATCTAATTATCCTTGAAAAGTAATCCTTTTCTATAAATAATTTTTTGATATAGTAATTAAAAAACAACATAGGGAAGTAAAATGTCAATATTCGAATCCACAAAAGTTATAGCAATTGAAGAACATTACATAGATCCAAACATCACAAAACTGCAAGAAGAAAATACTAAGAATACAAGGATCCGAAATCCAAAAATGGTTGCTCGAATGGAAGACTTCGGTGGGGAAAGAATTGAGGAAATGGATGCAGCGGGAATTGATGTACAAATCTTATCAATAGCACCTCCTGGAGTCCACAACCTTCCAAAAGATGTTGCAGTGGATGCTGCTAAATTAGCAAATGATTACCTGGCAAAGAAAATGTTAGAAAATCCAGAAAGATTCAAAGGGTTTGCAGCACTACCTATGCAAGATCCTGATGCTGCAGCAAGAGAATTAGAGAGATCTGTTAAAGAGTTAAACTTTGTTGGTGGTATGATACATGGACTCACAAATTCACAATTTGATGATGGAAAAGCATCATGGGCAGTATATGAAACTGCAGCAAAACTTGATGTCCCTATTTATCTTCACCCAGGTATGCCACATCAAGAAGTCAGAAAGATTTACTATCAAGATTATACTGAAGAATTTGCATTATTCCCACAAGCTGCATGGGGTTACACTGTTGAAACTGCCACAATGGCAATAAGACTAGTTCTTTCCAGAATATTTGAAAAATTACCAAATTTAAAAATTATCCTCGGGCATTTGGGTGAAACTCTCCCGTTCTTGCTATGGAGAGTCAATCATAATTTAAAGAGACCGGGAAATGCTCCTATTGAATTTAGAGAAGTTTTTTGTAATAATTTTTATGTTACTACAAGTGGAAATTTTTCTGATCCTGCATTACTTTGTTGTATGCAAGAACTTGGTGTAGACAGAATTCTATTTGCAATTGATTGGCCCTTCATTGATAACAAGTTAGGTGCCGATTGGTTTGAAAACCTATCTATATCAAAGGAAGACAAAATTAAAATATTGAATGGAAACTCAACAAGATTATTTAAATTATAATAATGATCTAAATAATCATTGCTTGATTAGAGAAATCAGAGTTCTGGGACATCAAGCCCAATTCCAACAACTTCATCCTCAATTGGAACTCTAAAAGCATCATTAAATAGATTCAATGAAACCATTACTGTTGCGGTAAGTGCAATCTCTACCATTTGCTTTGGTGTGTAATGTTTTTTGAAATTATTTGCTACATCATCAGGAATATTAGATGCGTCAATCATCATATGATCAACAAACTTTAACGCTGCCTTTTCTGCTTCAGAAAAAGCATCGTGGTTATCTGAATTTTGTATATTTTTAATTTTGATTTCATCGACACCGAGTCTTCTTAGGTGTTCAATTTGATGTGTTGAACAATAAAAACATGTGTTTCTTGTTGCCACTTTGTAACGGATTAATGCTTTGAATGGCTTTGATAATTCGCCAAGTTCCCATGTTGACTGCCAATAATTGCGAGATGCCATACCAAAATCATCGGAATGAGCCATAGCTCTTGCGCTGTTATTAATTCTTTGGCTTCCCTTGGCTTCTTTTAATTCTTTGATTAAAGTCATAAACTCTCCACTAAACTCCTCGTCTTTCAAAAGTGGCACGACTGTATTTGCATTTAAATTTTTATCAAGTTGACTTTTCATTTATCACTCCAATTTGTTAATTAAACTGCACTTGGCATCCTCAAATATTCGGAGCCATCTAAATTGATGATTATAGAGACAGGTTTATTCAATTGCAATGCACTAGTTATTGCATCTTTCAATTGTTTAATGTTGTTTGCTTCAAATGCTTCAATGCCAAAGCTCTGAACAATGTTTTTATAATCTACCTGATCAAAGCTTGTTGACTCAGTATTATAACCACTCTTTACTTGTTTTGACTTAACTTGTGTTAGACCGTTGTCCACCATTATAATCTGTATCATTGAGAGATTGAGCCGTTTCCATGTCGCTAATTCACCTGCATACATAAGAAATCCACCATCCCCAACAAAAGAAATAACAGGGCTTTCTGGAGACGCAAACTTCGCGCCCATTGCTGCACCAAGAGAAAAGCCCATCGGAGAAAGTCCATTAGATACGAAATAAGTCAATGGAAGATTTGTTAACCAAGCCTGGGAAGCAAGGGACTTATGTGCTCCAGCATCAGCTGTAATAATTGTGTTTTTAGGTACAATTTTTCTTATTTCTTTATACACTGCTTGAGGAGCTATACCGTTCGCTTCGTTATACTCCTTACTTATGCCTAATTCATAATTTTGTATCTTCTCAAAACATTCTTTAGCCTCAATTAACCAGTTATGATCTGTTGAACTACCCTCAATCTTATTTGTTAAAACCTCAAGTGCATATGAAATATCAGCCTCAACTCCAATTGTAACTGGCTGAAAAGTTCTGTCATTAGTATCAAATGAGTCGACACTTATAATTGGTACTTCTGATTTAAATGGTCGAATTATATCCCAGCCATCAAGACCAACTGTAATGATAAGATCTGATTTCTTTAACATATCATCAATGGGCGTGCCAAACCATCCATACATACCTATGTACAATTCATCCTCACAAGGAACGACGCCAACAGCCTGAAGTGTTACACAAATTGGTGACTTTATTTTATTAATAAAAGGCAGTAACTCACTAGACGCCCTAGAGCCAACCACCCCCACTCCAGCAACGACCATAGGTCTCTTTGAATTATTTATAAGTTCTATTGCATTATCTAATTCATTGCTTGGTATATTTTTATTGGCGTCATTCTCTGTAATTAGAATGTCTATTTCTTTCTTTGCAGTATTAATTTCTTTGACAGATTGCACTGGCGAAATTGGAAGATATACTGCACCTGGTCTTGGTCCAATTGCTTGATTATAAGCTCTATCAATTAGTTCTATGACATTCTCAGACGTTACTTCTTCAGATAATTTTGCTATTAATCCACCAAATTCAACTAGAGAAACTTCTTGGTGTGGATTTCGAGCTAGTAATTCTGGATCCAATATAGCTGAGAATACGATGATTGGGCGCCTATCTAAAAAAGCTGATGCTATACCGGATGCAAGATTCGTTACTCCTGGACCCTTTGTTACAATGACAACACCGGGTATACCAGTCAATTCCCCATATGTTGACGCCATGTATGCTGCTGTATTTTCATGATGGGTTAAAACATAACTTATACCTTCGTTTGAGAAAGCATTAATTAAATTAATGGTATCACTTCCTGGGGTTCCAAAAACTTGTTTTACACCCCTTTTCTTCAAATATTTTGCTATGTACTGACATGTCTGCATTTTCACCTACTTTTTTTTCCTATTGGGACCCCATTATCTGAGGATAATGCGACAAGATCACCAACTTTTATATTATCCTCTATCCCAACAGTTATGCAAATACCTAAATTTGTTTCAACATTTGCGATATTTCTTGGTTTCCAATCTTTTTGTCCAAGCATATGGTTAATTAATGATATTTCCTTGACTGTTCCTGATTGAGCTTCTACAAGATCATAATCGATACCACCACAATTTGAACAAAAATATTTTTTTGGAAAAGTATATTTTGAGCATGTATTACACTTATAAATTTCCATTTTTGCCATATTAAAAACCCTCTAAAATTGCAGCAGAAACTGTACCACCATGTCTATATAGAGTCATCCCATAACCAGTTACTATCCCATATTTTGCAGTATTAATTTGGCGATCATTGGCTCTATTTTGAAGTTGCAGTGCTACTTCCCCAATTCCATTTAATCCACCTGCCATACCACCAGGCTGTCCTGCAGATAGCATACCACCCCATGTATTTAGAGGAGTGTCTAGGTTGGACATATTTTGTAAATAATCTTTGATATTAGAATTCTTGATTAAACCCAAATCATTCAACTGTGCCAAAACTATTGCCGGATAGTCATCATATATACTATATACATCAATATCCTTAGGTGCTAGGTTTGCAGAGTCATATAAATTATCTTTAAAGGTAATGATCCCTGTCTCTGTTCCATCACCTTCTTGATTATCATAGTTGAAACTTTGCTGAAATGCTCTGACGCGAACTTGCTTTTTCAAGTTCTTATTTTCATTTCGGGATAATATCAAGGCATAGGATCCTGCAACAACCGGAACGCAATCATACCTGCATAGAGGTCCAGCAACTATTGGAGCATTTATATATTCTTCCCTAGATAAGGGGTTTTTATAGACTGCATGGGGGTTCATTGATGCCCAATTTCTCTGTGAAATAAGTAAATTAGCATAATCTTCTTTTTTTAAATTGAATTTTTTCATTTGTCTTGTAGTTACTAACGAATAAACACCATTAGGTCCACCATGACCTAATGGTGATAAATGATCTCTAGTAGCACTATTATAGGCATTTGCTATCTTTGCGTAACCTGCAAGACCCGTTGCATCCCCTGCTAATATTAAAATATTCTTCGCAGCCCCGGTTTGAATTGCCCTCATCGCATGACCAAGCATATTCATGGCAGAAGATCCACCATTAGTATCTTGGAGAAGCCAATTGAGACTTAAACCAAATCTCCAGGCAATATCTATTGCTGAATCTGGTGTAATCGAAAAAGATGCAATTGCAAGTCCATCAATGTCTTTTAATAATAGATTTGCATCATTAAGTGCGTTGTTAGTTGCATCCCTCATCAAGTTTTGAATGGTTTGGCTTTCAGATGGGTGTCTGGTGTATTCTGATTGTCCTACACCGATTATCTTGGGATCAAACATACAGATTTAATTAACTAAATAGATTGGTATTTCAGAATGAAGCATTAAATGCCTTGTAGCACCACCAAAAATAATCTCTCTTAATCTACTCTGGGTGTAAGCTCCCTTTACAATAAGGTCTGCATTAACAGATTGGCTATAATCAAGAATTATCTCACCTATTTTCTTCTCATCACCCGATAAAGTTACAGCTTTTGATTTGATGCCATGCGATGATAATAATTCCACTACTTGTTCGCCTGTTGGACCGTCAGATATTACTTTTTCAACAGTAAGAATTGTCACGTTATCTGCTTTTTTTAGTATTGGTAACGATGCAAAGACCGCCCTTGAACTTTCCGTTGTACAATTCCATGAAATAACAACTTCTTTACCTATATCAATTTGTTTATTCATTGGGATAAGCATTACAGGTCTTCCCCCATCGAAAAGGATTGTTTGTATGGAGCTCAAGCTAGCACTCTGTAATTCCTGATAGGGTCTGGATATGATTACAACATTATAAACCCTAGATAAATCACCCAGATATTTTTGATTTTGTAACTCATCAGATAGCCACTTATACTTAAGATCTTTTAATTCAGGATCAGAATTTACCAACTCACCTATGTGATGAGTAAATTTTTGCTTAAATTTTTCAGCTTCACCTATGTTCTCATCATGATGTAAGGAGTCAAATATAATTGACCCCTCTTGAGCAATAAAACTATCTATTCTTTGATGTATAGCGACACCATTTACACTAGAATTATATTTCTTCGCAAGTGAGACAGCGCAATCGATTAAGTGCGGTATCGTCTCGATATATTCAAATGGTAGTAATATATTTCTCATGATCAAACCTCATCGTCTATAGACTATTTCAGAGACCTTTCATTAGTTCTTCTGGGTCAATTGGCAATTGTAATTCTTTACCAGTCTTGGACGATAAATCCATAGCCATGGTTAATATAAGATTTCGGTGACCCTCTTCAGCTGTCGCGTGAGGCGTATCTTTGCCAAGATATATTCTTGTGAACCACGAATTTGTCTCTTCCCTTAATGGCCCCCATAAATCTCCGTTGTATATGTCACCTGGTGGAAAACTAGTTAAAAAATCTACATTTCTTGTTGCTTCTAGTTGAAGACCTTCAGGTCTGTATGCTGGCCCTTGATTATACTCTGTTGCTAATATTACATCTCTATGAGTATCTTCAATATCAATAACACCTTTCGTGCCTACAATACCAATTTCAAGACCATAAACTGCCCCCGGCCAAACTTTTGGTAATGCCCAACATATATTCATACTAAAGATAGTACCATCTTCCATAGTAAAAACACCAAAAGTTGCGTCTTTTGTTCCAAGTTCAGCCATTATTTTTTCAGTAGATCTTGCAAAAATTGATACTGGTTTTGCTTGCTGTCCTAGCAACCATAATGCCATGTCCAAGCTATGAGTCCCAGAGACAACCATAGGAGTTAAATGTCTTCTGTCTTGAGTGAGCCTTACTTCACCTGTTGGCGCCATTTTATTCATAAAAGCTCTTACAACTACAGCGGTTGCTTCACCTATTTGTCCGTTATTTATCCTCTCTTTAACGGCTAAAAATCTTCTCCTAAATCTTTGTGTATAACCAACTACTGCGTCAATACCTGATTCTTTTATTGCATTTAAAACCTTCAATGATTGAACAGCATCAGTTGCGAGTGGCTTTTCAATCAACATCGGGATTTTACGCTCAACACCAGCGAGTATTGGGTCAACATGGCTCCATGTAGAAGTAGCAACGATAAGAGCATCTACTTCGGGTCTTTCAATTAACTCTCTGAAGTCAGTTGTAAAAAAATCTGCCTTAATATCATTTTTTAATTTTTTACCAAGATCTTCATTTATGTCTGCTAATCCAATCCACCCAATACCTGGATATTCTTTTGCTAGTGTGGACCTCATTCTTCCCACAACACCGCAGCCAACAACAGCAAGACCTAATTTTTTATCATGTGCCATTACATACCTCTTTACTAAAATTTTATTCTACTAAAAAATATTGATATTTCAATTGAATAAAAAACTTGCAGCTTATTTTATTTTTTCAATTTATTTTTGTGAATTTGATATAAATCCGGTCTATTTTGTTTTGTTGTTTCTATGGACTGAGCCAGTCGCCATTCTGAAATTTTTTTATGATTTCCTGATAATAAAATATCTGGTATTTGATATCCATCATATTCTCTTGGAAGAGTAAATTGAGGGTACTCCAATAGTCCATCTTCAAAACTTTCTGAGAGTTTGGACTCTTTTTTATTCATTACGCCATCGATTAGTCTTAAACATGAATCAATAATATTTATTGCTGCAATATCTCCATTGCTAAGTACAAAATCTCCAGTTGAAATTTCTATACCATTCGTTGCCTGTACAATCCTATGATCAATCCCCTCAAATCTACCACATAATATTATAATGCCTTCACAAGCCGCAAATTCCTTGGCCATATTTTGTTGATATTTTTTACCTCTAGCTGCAGGGATTACTAAGGGCCTCATATCCCCCGATTGTCTGAGTTGCTGAATGATAGGAATAATTATATCTGCTCTCAAAATCATACCTGGACCACCACCCGTCGGAGGTCCATCTATTTTTATTTTTTTCTTATCTTTCTGTTTCTCAATTTGTATGAAATCGATTGACCACAATCCATCATCAAGAGCCTTCCCTGTAATACTATAACCAAGTGGTCCTGGAAATATCTCAGGGGTTGATGTTATAACTGTAACTTTCCACATTTTGAATTTTCTTAATTAACTGACTAATAATTTATTTGAAATTGTAACTTTCTTCTCATTTAAAGACACTTCCGGGAAGTTTTCTTGCGTGAATGGAACCATTTTAAGTTCATTGTCTTGCTTTTTTATTTCAATAATATCACCTGCTCCAAAATTATACACCATGTTAATAATCCCTAAATCTAGATTATCATTATCCTTTACTGATAGGCCAATTAAATCATTTATGAAATACTCATCCTCTTCAAGTACACCAAAATCTGATCTTCTTGTATAAATATAATCGTCTTTGAGGTTACTAGGATCTATATCAGTTATTGAAGTGAATTCAGCAAGAAAATGAGACCCTTTATTGCCCTTTAATTGGTCAGTTAACCTAATACTAAATTTTCCACTCAAATATAAATTCTTGTAAGTTTTAATATTAGTTGGGTCTTCAGTGTAAGATTTGATCTGTACTTTTGATTTATCCAAAACCTTTATAAGTTTTCCTACACAGATCAGCTTATTATATTTATTTTCTCTAGGCTTATTAGCTTGAGGCATCTTGAACGAAAAAACTTATTTAGTTTCTTCATCACCTGTTTCTTCTGCAACTGGTGCTTCCTCTGCTGGTGCTTCCTCTGCTGGTGTTTCCTCTGCTGGTGCTTCCACTGCAACTGGTGCTTCCTCTGCTGGTGCTTCCACTGCAACTGGTGCTTCCTCTGCAGGAGCTTCTTCAACTTCTTTTTTTGGAATTGCTTTCTTAGGATTATTTCTTGGTTCACGTTTTGCTAAACCCTCTGCATCAAGAAAACGAAGCACTCTATCTGTTGGCTTTGCACCTACGCCCATCCAATATGATATTCTCTCGTTTTGAAGAGTGACTCTTTCCTTGTGATCTTTAGGAAGCAATGGATTATAAGTTCCAAGTTTCTCAATAAATTTACCGTCTCTTGGGTTTCTTACATCTGTTACAACTATTCTGTAATATGGACGTTTCTTTGAACCGCCTCTAGCCAACCTAATTTTTAATGCCATTCCAATTCCTTTTAATTAAAATTCCACTTATAAATAGCCACATTCACTTTTTTCGTCCAGTCAAATTTAACAAATTTGATAATTTATTTTGAGAATTTGGCAATCCGGGCAATCCAGGCAGTTTACCGCCAGGGGAGTTACTCTGCAATTGAGATAACATTTTTTCTGAAATATTGCTATCATTTAATTTATTAATTTCATTATTATTTAACTCTGGCATATCAAAATTTTGATCAAACATACCCTTCTTCCCGAATTTTTTCATCATGTCTGATGTTTGCCGGTATAACTTAATGAGCTTATTTATTTCTGACACCTCTGTTCCTGAACCACTTGCTATTCGTCTTTTTCTTGAGGCGTTCAATATTTTAGGGTTTCTTCTCTCTTTTGGAGTCATTGATGATATAATTGCAATTTGTCGGTGAATAATTTTATCATTCATGTTTGACTCAGCCATTTGTTTTTTGACCTTACTAATGCCAGGTAACATTCCAAGTATTCCTGAAATGCCCCCCATCTTGGACATCTGCTTAAGTTGCTGTGCCATATCATCCAGATCAAATAAACCTTTTGATATTTTTTTAGCTATCTTGTTAGCATTCTCAGTATCGATTGTTTCTTTAGCTTTCTCAACAAGGGATACAATATCTCCCATCCCAAGAATCCTATTTGCAATACGATCAGGATAAAATTCCTCTAGATTTTCTATCTTCTCACCTGTACCAGCAAACTTTATTGGTTTACCAGTAATGTACCTCATTGACAGAGCAGCCCCACCGCGTGAGTCACCGTCTAATCTTGTCAGAATTACACCAGTTAATGGTAATTTTTGTGAAAAAGATTTTGCAACATTTACAGCATCTTGACCAGTTAAAGCATCTGCAACCAGAATTATCTCCTGAGAGTTTGCAATTTGATTAATGCTATCTAATTCATTCATAAGATCTTTGTCTACATGCAATCTACCGGCTGTATCCAAAATCAATACATCAAATCCACCTAATTTAGCTTCTTGAAAAGCTCTTTTGGTTATTTCTGTAGGCTTTTGATTTTTAATTATTGGCAGTGTCACAATAGAGTTTTCAACACCAAGGATTTCCAGTTGCTCCTGTGCAGCTGGTCGGTTTACATCTAATGATGCCATCATTACTTTATTTTTATATTTATTTCTGATGAAGTGAGCAATTTTAGCTGACGTAGTTGTCTTTCCGGAACCCTGCAAACCTACCATCATAATTACTGCAGGTGGATTTACTTTTAAGTTTAATTCAACATTGTCTGAACCAAGAAGTTTTGTGAGTTCATCGTTAACAATTTTAATTACAGTCTGTCCAGGTGAAACAGATTTTATAACTTCTTCACCTATCGCTTTTTCTCTAACTTTTTCTAAAAAATCTTTTACAACCTCCAGAGCAACGTCGGCTTCTAAAAGGGCTCTCCTAACCTCCCTAAGCGCTTCATCAACATTCGATTCAGTGAGAAGTCCTCTTCCTGTAATTTTTGAAAAGACGTTAGATAATCTATCTGATAATGTTTCAAACATATAAAGTCTCGTATCCCCCTTATCTATTAATGTCAGATAACATTAATCTGACAATATTTAAAATATCTCAAATAATCTAACTATTACTATCATAAAATAAAAAAAATAACTATATTGCAAATATACATTACTTTACAATTGCAAGATATGCTTCAAAGTTAATATAATGAATAAAATTTCCTTTATCGATCTAAAGACACAATATTCAGTAATAGAAAAAGATATAAAAAATTCTATCTCAAACGTTCTTGAGAGTGGTCAATTCATTCTTGGACCAATTGTTGAGCAAGCTGAACTTCTATTATCAAAATATACTGAGGCAAAAAACACAATTACAGTATCTAGCGGAACAGATGCTCTATTTGTCTCTCTGCTGGCTCTCAATATTGGACCTGGATCAAAAGTCTTCTTGCCTTCATTTACATATACAGCGACTGCAGAGGTAATCGTATTGTTAAAAGCTACACCAGTTTTTGTAGATGTGGACGACTCAACTTATAATATCTCTCCAAGTGATCTTGACCAAAAAATAAATAGTTATAAGAAATCTGAACTTGAGAATTCCGCAGTTATTGTAGTTGATTTATTTGGGCAGCCAGCTGATTACAAAAGATTAAAAAAAATTACAGATGCATATGATCTTCATCTTATATCGGATGCAGCTCAATCATTTGGTGGTGTAATAGATAATAGTAAAGTTGGGAAATTAGCCCCTATTACAACGACTAGTTTTTATCCAACTAAGCCATTATCATGTTACGGTGATGGTGGGGCAATATTCACCGATAATAATGATATTGCTGAAAAAATTAAATCTATAAGGTCACACGGAATCAGTAATGATCCCTATGAGAATGTTAGAATTGGAACAAATGCAAGATTTGATGCAATACAAGCTGCTGTAATTATTAATAAGTTAAGTATCTTTGACGAAGAACTAATACGACGTCGAAAAATTGCATCCATTTATAATCAAGAACTAAAAGAATGTGTCTTTTTGCCAACAATACAAGCTGGAAGCAAATCAGCATGGGCACACTACACAATTCGTACAAAAAAAAGAAATGCAATGAGAAAATTTTTGTTGGAAAATGAAATACCAACAATGATATATTACCCAAAACCTATGCATAAACAGATTGCTTATCAAAATTACCATGACAATAGCGCTCTGCCAAATAGCGAAATGCTGTGTACTGAAGTATTAAGTCTGCCATTGCACCCATACATGAGTGAAGATCAAGTCCTAACTGTTACTTCAAAAATTAAAGAATTTTTGAAAAAATAAAAGGTTAAACCATTGAAAGTAAATTTTTATAAAATGAATGGTGCTGGAAATGAGTTTGTGATCGTAGATAACTCACGGAAAGAATATTCAATTACAAAGGGTTTAATTGAGAAAATGTCAAATAAAAATACTGGTCCTGGTTGTGATCAGTTCATTTCTATTGAAAAAATTAATGACAATAACGTTGAAATAAAAATTTGGAACAAGGATGGTAGTAATGCAGAAGCATGCGGAAATGCCTCCAGGTGTGTGGCTAAAATTATCTTTGAGAAAAACCATATTAATGAAATTAACTTAAATATGGATTCCCTAAAACATATTTGCAATCAAACAGACTACGGTGATGTGAGAGTCAATATGGGTAAAGCCCAAACCCAATGGAACAAAATACCGACCACCCATAATATTGATAATACCCTTCACTTTAATTACGACTTTCAAATACCTCCCATTAAAGATGCACAAGATGTATGTTTAGTGAATATTGGTAATCCTCATATAATTTTCTTTGTTAATAATTTAAATAACTTAAATATAACTGAAATTGGTCCAAAAATAGAAAATCATAAGATTTTTCCAGAAAGAATCAATGTTAGCTTTGCGAAAATAATTGATAAAAACAATATCGATTTAATAGTCTGGGAAAGAGGTGCTGGAATAACAAAAGCGTGTGGAACAGCAGCAGCAGCAGTTGCATTTGCTGCAAACAAATTAGCCCTTTCTGATGCAAATGTTAATATAAATTTGCCGGGAGGAAAACTGCAAATTGATATAGATGTTAAAGATAATATTTTTAAGTCAGGACCAGCTGAACTTGAATATATTGATGAATTCATATATGAAGAGGCTAATGGTAAATAACTTAAATTTTCTTACGTTTGGATGTAAATTAAATACATACGAAACCCAAATTATGAGGGAAAGAGCTGAAAGCTCTCATTTGAAGAACTTTAGCTTCATAAATAGTTGTGCAGTCACAAACGAAGCTGTAAAGCAGGTGCGACAAGCAATTAGAAAAGAAAAGAAAAATTATCCCAATAACAAGTTAGTTGTAACTGGATGCGCGGCAGAATTATATCCTCAAGACTTCATTAACATGCCAGAAGTTGATTTTGTTATAGGCAACAACGAAAAAACAAAGGCAAACACTTTCATAAATCTTTCTGGAATAAATAATCAAGAAATTAAAGAGAATGTCTTCGGTCATGATGACCATCCATTTATAAATGGTTTTGAAGATAGAACAAGAGCGTTTGTTCAAATTCAAAATGGATGTGATCATAGATGTACATTTTGTATAATACCCTTCGCGAGAGGAAATGCTACCTCACTTCCTGGAGAGATCATAGTCAAACAAATACAAAAATTAATAGATAATGGTTATCATGAAATAATATTGACTGGAGTGGATATTACTTCCTATGGTAAAGATCTCGATGAAAATATCACCCTCGGCAAACTGCTAAAATATATAATAAAAAATACAGATGGTCTAAAAAGATTAAGAATTTCATCTATAGACTCAATCGAAATTGATGAAGATTTTCTGGAAATTTTTTCTACAGAAAATATTATTATGCCCCATCTTCATCTATCATTACAATCAGGTAATAATATGGTTCTTAAAAGAATGTTGAGGCGTCACCAAACAGAAGATGCTGTCAATTTTTGTGAAAAAGTTAAAAAAATACGACCTGAAACAGTATTTGGTGCAGATATTATTGCTGGCTTCCCGACTGAAACAGAAGAAATGCATCAAACAACCCTAAAACATATAGATGAATGCGATATAAAATACTTACATATTTTTCCATTTTCTGCAAAAATTGGAACCCCAGCTGCAAGAATGCCTCAATTAGATAAGAATACCATCCGAAGGCGTGCAAAAGATCTAAGAGATCTAGGCACAATAAAATTGAATTCTTATCTTACAAGTGAGATTGGTAAACAAAAAGAGATTCTCATTGAGAAGCCTGGATTCGGTAGAACAGAACAATATTCAATGGTCTTATTACCAAAAAATACGGTTCGAGGTGAAATTATCTCAAAAAAGATAATTGGCGTCAGCAAAAATCAGCTTCTTGCTGAATTAAATTAAAAACTCAAGAGAAATGAAAAATA
>JAYPSX010000007.1:0-16861 GCA_038133315.1 Hyphomicrobiales bacterium | reverse complement strand
TCTTTCTTGGTCCTTTGGTGAAATTAAAAAGCCAGAAACAATACATTATAGAACTTTTAAACCTGAGAGGGATGGGCTATTTTGCTCTAGAATCTTTGGGCCTATAAAGGATTATGAATGTCTTTGTGGCAAATACAAACGTATGAAATACAGAGGTGTTATTTGTGAAAAATGTGGTGTTGAAGTTACTCTCTCCAAAGTTAGACGCGATCGTATGGGGCATATCGAATTAGCAGCTCCAGTTGCACATATTTGGTTCTTGAAATCATTGCCCTCTAGGATAGGGTTATTGCTTGATATGAAGCTTAAGGATCTTGAGCGTGTTCTTTACTTTGAAAATTTTATTGTTATTGAACCAGGTTTAACTCCTTTAAAAGAACTTCAACTGCTTACAGAAGAGGAAGTGCTGAGTTATAAGGATGAGTATGGTGACGACTCATTTACTGTTGGAATTGGCGCTGAGGCTATTCGGGACCTCCTAACCAACCTTGATCTAGAAAAACTAGCAGAACAGCTGCGCGTTGAAATTGATGAGTCAACATCTGATTTAAAACCAATTAAACTAGCTAAAAGATTAAAAGTAGTTGATGCATTTATTAGTTCAGGGAATAAACCAGAATGGATGATTATGACTATTGTCCCTGTAATACCACCTGAGCTCAGACCTCTAGTTCCACTAGATGGTGGTAGATTTGCTACATCTGATTTGAATGACTTATACCGACGAGTAATAAATAGAAACAACCGTCTTAAAAGATTAATTGAACTTAAAGCTCCAGAGATTATTATAAGAAATGAAAAAAGGATGCTTCAAGAATCTGTTGATGCACTATTTGATAATGGAAGGCGTGGACGTGTTATTACTGGTGCAAACAAACGACCATTGAAATCGCTTGCAGATATGCTTAAAGGGAAACAAGGTAGGTTTAGACAAAATCTTCTTGGTAAAAGGGTGGATTATTCAGGTAGATCTGTAATTGTTACTGGGCCGACATTAAAATTACACCAATGTGGTTTGCCAAAAACAATGGCACTTGAATTGTTTAAGCCATTTATTTATTCACGTTTAGAGGCAAAGGGTCTCTCAACAACAGTAAAACAAGCAAAAAGGCTCGTGGAGAAAGAAAAACCAGAAGTATGGGATATTCTAGATGAAGTAATTCGTGAACATCCTGTATTACTTAACAGAGCTCCGACTTTACACAGGCTAGGCATTCAAGCATTTGAACCAACATTGGTTGAAGGTAAAGCTATTCAACTGCATCCTCTAGTATGTTCCGCATTTAATGCTGACTTTGATGGCGATCAAATGGCTGTTCATGTACCTTTATCACTTGAGGCACAGTTAGAGGCAAGGGTTCTAATGATGTCTACTAATAATATTTTACATCCTGCAGATGGATCACCTATCATTGTTCCAAGTCAAGATATGGTCCTCGGCTTATACTATCTATCACTTGTCAAAGAAAATGAGCCGGGTGAAGGTATGGTATTTGGTAACATGAATGAGGTTCATTACGCATTGCAAACCGGTACCATCTCTTTGCATTCAAAAGTAAAAGGAAGGTTTGTTACCAAAGATGCAAAAGGCAATGTTGTAAAAGAAACTCATGAGACAACACCAGGCAGATTATTAATAGGAGAATTATTACCGAAATATCATTCAATTAAGTTTTCCTTGTGTAATAAGATTATGACTAAAAAAGATATATCAAGAATGATTGACGAGGTTTATCGTCATTCTGGTCAAAAAGAAACGGTTATTTTCTGTGATAAAATTATGGCTTTAGGGTTTAATCATGGCTGTCGTGCTGGTATATCCTTTGGTAAGGATGACATGGTAATCCCTGAAACAAAGTCAAATTTTATCGATGAAACAAACATTCTTGTTCAAGAGTACGAAAGCCAATATAATGACGGCTTAATTACTCAAGGAGAGAAATATAATAAAGTAGTGGACGCGTGGGCAAAGTGTACTGATAAAGTTGCTGATGAAATGATGGCAAAAATTCAGGTTATTGAAATCGATGAGGTATCCAAGAAACAAAAAGATCAGAATTCAGTTTACATGATGGCTCACTCAGGTGCACGTGGTTCACCAGCGCAAATGAAACAGTTAGCAGGAATGAGGGGGCTCATGGCAAAGCCTTCGGGTGAAATAATTGAGACACCAATCACATCCAACTTCAAAGAAGGCTTGTCTGTGCTTGAGTATTTCAACTCAACTCACGGAGCGAGAAAAGGATTAGCTGATACAGCACTTAAAACAGCTAACTCAGGCTATCTTACAAGAAGGTTGGTTGATGTTGCTCAAGATTGTATAATACTAGAAAGAGATTGCGGTACTACTAAAGGTATTACTCTTAGGAGTGTTATGGATGGTGGTGATACAATCGTTCCAATTGGTGACAGGTTATTGGGAAGGTATCTTTCACATGATATTCTCGACCCAGTATCAAATGAGGTTATATTTGATAAAGACCAAATGATCGATGAGGCTCTTGCAAAAGAACTTGATGAACGTGGTCTTGATGCTGTAAAGGTTAGATCTGTGCTAACTTGTGATGCAAAAGTTGGGGCTTGTGCTAAATGCTATGGACGTGACTTAGCACGGGGAACTTCTGTCAATGTAGGTGAAGCTGTAGGTGTCCTTGCTGCGCAATCAATCGGTGAGCCAGGAACTCAGCTAACAATGAGAACCTTCCATATTGGAGGTACAGCACAAGTTGTTGATCAATCTTTCATTGAAAGCTCACATGATGGTATCGTTTCTATACAAAATCCAATATTAGCAAATGATTCTAATAACAAATTAGTTGTTACTGGTAGGAGCGTAGTCGTTGCTATTCTTGATGAAAATAATGTAGAGAGATCTCAAAATAAAGTTCCATATGGAGCGCAATTATTTGTAAAAGATGGTGAAAAGATTGAAAGAGGCCAAAGGATTGCTTCTTGGGATCCTTACACAAGACCAATACTTGCAGATGTTTCAGGAAAAGTAGATTTTGAAGATCTAGTTGATGGTATTTCGATAGATGAGAAACTTGATGAATCTACTGGAATTTCGCAAAGAGTAGTTATTGATTGGAGAAGTTCAGCACGTGGTAATAATCTGCAACCATCAGTTGTTTTGGGCTCAGCTTCAAAAAGTAAATCAAAGGCTGAATCTCGTAAGTTTGTGCTGCCCGTGAATGCAATCTTATCAGTTGAAAAGGATGCTGAAGTATCAGCTGGTGATGTTTTGGCAAGGGTTCCAACTGAAAGTGCAAAAACGAAAGATATTACAGGTGGATTGCCAAGAGTGGCAGAGTTATTTGAAGCAAGAAGACCAAAAGACCACGCAATTATTGCTGAGAGCAGCGGTGTTATTGAATTTGGCAATGATTTTAAAAATAAAAGAAAAATTAGAATTATACCAAATGATGATAGTGAGCAAATTTGTGAATATATGGTACCTAAAAATGTACATCTTGAAGTACAAGATGGTGATAAAATCGAGAAGGGCGACTTTATAATGGATGGAAATCCTGCTCCACAGGATATTCTAGCAATAAAAGGTGTTGAAGAACTCGCTGCTTATTTAGTTACAGAAATTCAAGATGTATATAGATTGCAAGGGGTGACAATAAATGACAAACACATTGAAGTGATCGTAAGTCAAATGTTGAAGAAAGTAGAAATTTCTGATCCTGGTGACTCTAATTTACTAAATGGAGAACAGATTGATAAAATTGATCTCTTGGAATTGAATGAAGAACTTGAAGCTGCAGGTAAAAAATTAATATCAGCCAAGCCTATTTTACTTGGAATAACCAAAGCTGCACTCCAAACTCGAAGCTTTATTTCTGCTGCATCATTCCAAGAAACTACAAGAGTCTTAACAGAGGCTTCAATGAATGGCAAATCTGACTTATTACAAGGACTTAAAGAAAATGTTATTGTTGGTAGATTAATTCCTGCTGGAACTGGAAGTGCAATAAGTAAACTAAGACAGGTATCAATTTATAGAGATAATTTGATTCTTCAAGAAAAGAAAAAGGCAGACGAGCTCTTAACACAAACATCTGATGAAGCATTGGTTTCTGATCTTATAAATGTTGCAGATGGTGATGAGAGCGTTGAAAATTTGTCAGTTGAATAGTAGTTTTTATTATTTTTGAAAAATTATCCTAAATGAGTTATTTTTCACAATATTTCTATGATAATAATGCTTGACCTTTTGTCGTTGAAGAAGTATTGTCCGAACATCTGTTTCAATAGGCTGTATGTTGTAACTTAAACGCTATTGAGAAACTAAAAAAGAACAAAAAAATTTTGAAAGGAAATTGGTTAATATGCCAACTATTAATCAACTACTACGTAAACCTCGTAAAGCCCAGGTAAAAAGGAATAAAGTTCCAGCTATGGAGGCTTGTCCACAAAAGCGCGGCGTATGTACCCGTGTTTACACTACTACGCCAAAGAAGCCAAATTCTGCATTAAGAAAAGTTGCTAGGGTTAGGTTGTCAAATGGCTTTGAAGTTACAAGCTACATTCCTGGCGAAGGCCATAATTTACAAGAACATTCAGTTGTACTTATTAGAGGCGGCAGGGTGAAAGATTTGCCAGGTGTCAGATATCACATTATTAGAGGCGTATTGGATACTCAAGGAGTACAAGATCGAAAACAAAGACGCTCTAAATACGGCGCTAAGAAACCAAAATAAGGAATTTTAAATGTCAAGACGCAGACGCGCAGAGAAAAGAGAAGTTTTACCTGATCCGAAATTTGGTGATAAAGTAATCTCCAAATTTATGAGTAGTCTTATGCTATCAGGCAAGAAGTCTACATCAGAAAAAATAATCTATGGTGCTTTCGATAAAATTGAGAAAGAGCGCAAACAAGATCCCCTAAATGTATTTCATGAAGCACTTAAGAATGTAATGCCGGATGTGGAAGTAAGATCGAGGAGAGTAGGTGGTGCTACTTACCAAGTGCCTGTTGAGGTAAGAAACGACAGGAAACAAGCACTTGCAATAAGATGGCTAATTAATTCAGCAAGAGCCCGAGGCGAAAGTACAATGATTGATAGATTATCCAATGAGCTTATGGATGCTTTCTCGAACAAGGGCAATGCAGTTAAAAAGAGAGAAGACACTCACAAGATGGCTGAGGCTAATAGAGCATTTTCTCATTATCGTTGGTAATATTAGAAGAGTAAATTATGGCTAGAGCAAATCCTATCGAAGATTATAGAAATATTGGTATCATGGCTCACATTGATGCTGGTAAAACCACTACAACGGAGAGAATTCTATACTACACCGGAAAAAGTCACAAAATAGGTGAGGTGCATGATGGTGCTGCTACTATGGATTGGATGGAACAAGAACAAGAAAGAGGAATTACAATTACCTCTGCTGCTACAACCACATACTGGAACGGCAAAAGAATAAATATAATCGACACCCCAGGGCACGTTGATTTCACAATTGAAGTAGAAAGATCCTTGCGGGTTCTAGACGGTGCCATAGCTCTTCTAGACGCAAATGCTGGAGTTGAGCCCCAAACAGAAACAGTTTGGAGGCAAGCAAATAAATACAATGTACCAAGAATGATCTTTGTAAATAAAATGGACAAGATTGGCGCTGATTTTGATAGATCCGTTGAAATGGTCAAAGAAAGATTGGGTGCTACCCCTTTAGTATTACAACTTCCAATTGGCTCTGAATCAAACCTCAAAGGTGTAGTTGATCTAATTGAGATGCGAGCAATTATTTGGGAAGACGAAAGTCTAGGTGCAAAATTCAATTATCAAGAAATTCCCTCAGATCTTCTTGAAAAATCAAATAAATATCGTGAACGTCTTATAGAGACCGTTGTTGAATTAGATGAATCAGTGATGGAAAAATACCTCGAGGGCGAAGAAATCGATATTACCACCATTAAATCATTAATCAGAAAAGGTACGTGCCATAATACATTTTATCCTGTATTTTGTGGGTCTGCGTTCAAGAACAAAGGTGTACAGCCCTTGCTAGATGGTGTCATAGATTATCTTCCTTCTCCAATGGATGTTGAGCAAATAAAAGGGATAGATTTAAAAACTGAAACAGACATTCTTGTTAAATCATCAGATTCTGAAAGTGTTTCTTTACTGGCATTCAAGGTTATGAATGATCCATTTGTTGGTTCACTTACTTTTTGCAGAATATATTCAGGTAAAATCGAAAATGGTATGCAGCTGCTCAACTCAGTTAAAGATAAAAAAGAAAGAGTTGGTCGAATGCTTTTAATGCACTCAAATTCTAGAGAAGATATTAAAGAGGCATATGCGGGTGACATTGTTGCATTAGCTGGGCTGAAGCTTACAACAACTGGCGATACACTGTGTGACCCTTCGCATCCAATAGTATTAGAAAGAATGGAGTTCCCTGAGCCTGTTATTGAAATAGCAGTAGAACCAAAAACAAAAGGTGACCAAGAGAAAATGGGCGCAGCACTAGCCAGGCTAGCGCAAGAGGATCCGTCATTCAGAGTTACATCAGATGAGGAATCAGGTCAAACAATAATAAAAGGAATGGGTGAGTTACATCTAGATATTATTGTTGATAGAATGAGGAGAGAGTTCAAAGTTGATGCAAACATTGGCGCCCCACAAGTTGCCTACAGAGAAACAATTACCAAGACATCTCAAGTTGACTACACACATAAAAAACAATCAGGCGGTGCAGGGCAATTTGCTCGTGTAAAAATAACAATCAGCCCAGGTGAGGCAGGAACTGGTTTCGTCTTTGAGAATAAAATTGTTGGTGGTGCTATTCCTAAAGAATATATACCTGGAGTCGAGAAAGGGATTGCATCTGTTTTGGATAATGGAGTTCTAGCAGGTTTTCCACTTTTAGATATCCATGTTGTTCTTCACGATGGTGCATATCACGATGTAGACTCATCAGTTATGGCTTTTGAAATTGCAGGAAGAGCTGCATTCAGAGAAGCTGCCCAATCTGCTGCACCGAAACTTTTAGAACCAATTATGGATGTTGAAGTAGTAACACCCGAAGAATATATGGGTGATGTGATTGGTGATTTAAATTCACGCAGAGGACAGATTGCCGGTACAGAATCACGTTCAAATGCTACTGTAATAAAATCAAAAGTACCTTTAGCTAATATGTTCGGTTATGTCAGTCATCTCCGTTCAATGAGTCAAGGGCGCGCTCAATTCACAATGCAGTTTGACCATTACGAGCAAGTACCACAGGCTGTTTCAGATCAAGTAATTGCAAAATTTGCCTAAAAGGAAAGAATATAATATGCAAGGACAGAATATAAGAATTAGACTAAAAGCTTATGATCACAGGCTGCTGGATAACTCTACTGCAGAAATAGTAAATACAGCAAAGAGAACAGGTGCTAATGTAAGAGGCCCAATACCGTTACCAAGGCGAATTGAAAAATTCACCGTACTACGTGGCCCTCATATTGATAAAAAAAGTAGAGAGCAATTTGAAATAAGAACTTATAAAAGACTTCTTGATATTGTCGATCCTACTCCGCAAACAGTTGACGCATTAATGAAATTAGACCTCTCACCTGGGGTAAACATTGAAATTAAACTATAGGATTTGTTACTAAAATGAGAGTTGGATTGATTGCAGAAAAATTAGGAATGATGAGGGTCTTTACTGACACTGGTCGGCATATACCTGTTACAGTTCTGTCAATAGCAGACTGTCAAGTAGTATCACATAAGACAAAAGAACAAGATGGCTACTCTGCCATACAACTCGGGGCTGGTTCACCAAAAACAAAGAATGTAACAAAACCTATGCGTGGACATTTTGCAAAAAATAAGGTTGAACCTAAGTCAAAGTTAGTTGAATTCAGAGTTGACGATGATAAATTTATTCAAATTGGCTTAAAAATGAAAGCTGACCACTTCGTTCCTGGCCAGAAAGTGGATGTGACTGGTACTAGCATCGGTAAAGGATTCGCTGGTGCAATGAAACGCCATAACTTTGCTGGTCTGAGAGCCTCACACGGAGTATCAATTAGTCATAGAAGTCATGGTTCAACAGGGCAGTGTCAAGATCCAGGCAAGGTCTTCAAAGGAAAAAAAATGGCTGGTCATTTGGGTGCTGCGAAAGTTACAGTCCAAAATTTATTAATACATTCTGTTGACATAGAAAAAGGACTTATATTTATACATGGTGCGGTACCAGGGCACAGTGGTGGTTGGGTTACCATTAAGGACTCTGTAAAATTAATCCCATCAGTTGAGCTTCCACAACCGGGCAGTTTTATCGATCCAAATGCACCTAAATCTGATGCTGTAGAAGATAATTTAGAATTAGAAACTGATATTGATGTATCAAATGATGATGTAAAAACTGAAATAAATGTAGCTGAATCAACTGATAGTAATGATCAAAATCTAGAAATAAAAAGTGAAGATGATAGTCAGGGTGAGTCATCAATTAGCGATACTGAGGATGGTGAACAAAAATGAAAATGAACGTAATAGACATATCATCTAAAGCTTCTGGCACTATCGACCTTAATGATGCAATATTTGGACTAGAGCCTAGAAAAGATATTTTGCATAGAACTGTTGTTTATCAATTGGCAAAAAGAAGATCTGGAACACATAAAGTAAAAAATAGGTCTGAAATCACGGCGACTACAAAAGAAATGTACAAACAAAAGGGTCCCGGGAGTGCACGTCATGGTTCGAAAAAAGTCCCTCAATTTCGTGGTGGTGGAAGAGCATTTGGTCCTATACCAAGAGATCATTCTATTAAGTTAACAAAAAAATTCAGAAAACTTGCACTAAAACATGCATTATCTGCCAAGATACAAGAAGGTAATGTCGTGATACTAAGTGAAGCGAAACTCAAAAGTCCAAAAACAGCAGATCTAGTTAAAAGTTTAAATAAGATGTCAGTAACTTCTGCTTTGTTCCTCGATGCTGTTGAATTTGATAAAAATTTTGAATTAGCATCTATGAATATTCCAAATGTAGACATTCTTCCTGTCCACGGTATGAATGTTTATGACATCTTAAAAAGAGACAAACTATTTATCACCAAAAATGCTATTAAAGAAATTGAGGGTCGTTTAGATGAATGAAATAGATTTATATGACATTATAAAAAACCCTGTAATTACTGAGAAGGCTACTTTGGTGTCTGAAAATGGGCAAGTAATATTTGATGTATCAAAATCAGCAACAAAAATACAAATCAAAGAAGCGATAGAAACACTCTTCAAAGTAAAAGTTAAATCAGTAAACACTCTAATACGTAAGGGTAAGGTTAAGCGATTTAGAGGAAGAGTTGGTAAAAGATCTGATGTGAAGAAAGCAATTGTATCACTTGAAGATGGACAGAACTTTGATTTCACAACAGGTATAAGTGGGTAATATTATGGCATTAAAATCATTTAAACCAAATACACCAGGACAAAGAGGCCTAGTACTAGTTTCTAGAGATAGTCTATGGGGTGGAAAACCAGAAAAAACCCTCACAATTGGTTTAACAAAATCTGGTGGAAGAAATAACTTAGGTAGAGTAACCGCCAGAAGAAGAGGTGGTGGTCATAAAAGGTTATACAGGATTATTGATTTCAAGAGAGATCACCATAATGTACCTGCTACAGTAGAGAGAATCGAATATGATCCTAATAGATCCGCTTTCATAGCATTGCTTCAATATGAAGACGGAACGAAATCTTATATTTTAGCACCTCAAAGGGTGTCAGTGGGTGATGTAATTATCTCAGGTGAAAAAGCAGATATTAAGCCTGGCAATGCCATGCCTTTAGCAAACATACCAATAGGAACAATTATACATAATGTAGAACTTAAGCCAGGTAAGGGTGGGCAAATTGCTCGTTCAGCAGGGACTTATGTTCAGCTTGTCGGAAGAGATCAATCATACTCTATCTTAAGATTAAATTCTGGTGAGCAAAGAATGACTAGATCTGAATGCATGGCAACAATCGGCGCTGTGTCAAATCCTGATAACAAGAATATTAAACTAGCAAAAGCTGGAAGATCACGTTGGTTAGGTAAAAGACCGTCTGTTCGTGGTGTCGCCATGAACCCGGTAGACCATCCACATGGTGGTGGGGAAGGTAAAACTTCAGGTGGTAGACATCCAGTAACACCATGGGGTAAGCCAACAAAAGGTAAAAAAACCAGAAGTAATAAGTCTACTGATAAATTGATAGTTAGAAGTAGGCATTTGAAAAAGAAAAGGTAATATATAAATGGCTAGGTCAATTTGGAAAGGACCGTTTGTTGACGGTTATTTGTTGAAGAAAGCTGAAAATGCAAGGGCATCAGGACGTAATGATGTCATAAAAATTTGGTCAAGAAGATCAACAATCCTTCCTCAATTTGTTGGGTTAACATTTGGTGTCCACAATGGGCAGAAACATATTCCTGTTCTGGTTACTGAAGAAATGGTTGGTAGAAAGTTTGGTGAGTTCTCTCCAACGAGAACATATTATGGCCATCTTGCTGACAAGAAAGCTAAAAGGAAATAATTATGGCCCCAAGAACACAAGAAGGTATGGCGCTAGCTACAACAAAAAACCTTAAAATTAGCACTCAAAAGTTAAATCTTGTTGCTGCTATGATTAGAGGAAAAAAAGTTGATAAAGCAATTAATGATCTTCAGTTTTCAAGAAAAAGAATTGCTCAAGATGTACTAAAAACCCTAAAGTCAGCCATAGCAAATGCAGAAAATAATCATAATTTAGACATTGACGAGTTGTATGTAAATGAGGCGTATGTTGGAAAGAATTTAGTTCTTAAAAGATGGAAACCAAGAGCAAGAGGAAGAGTTGGTAGAATTCAGAAACCATTCAGCCAACTAACTGTTGTGGTTAAACAACTTGATAATGAGGAAGCGAAGTAATGGGCCAAAAAGTATCACCAATAGCACTAAGACTTGGAATTAACAGAACATGGGACTCACGTTGGTTTGCTGAAAAAAATCAATACCCAAAACTTCTAATGGAAGATAGAAAAATTAGAAGTCTTGTTAATTCTTTGAAAGCAACTGCAGCGATTTCTAAAATTGTTATTGAGCGTCCACATAAAAAATGTTATGTAACAATTTATTCTGCAAGACCTGGTATTTTAATTGGGAAAAAAGGTTCAGATATTGAGCTTATAAAAAATAAAATACAAAAAATAACCAATACAGATGTATCAATAAATATACTTGAAGTCAAAAAACCTGAAATAGATGCCACTCTTGTTGCTGAGTCTATTGCGCAGCAATTAGAAAGAAGGGTTGCATTCAGAAGGGCAATGAAAAGAGCAGTGCAAACTGCACTAAGAATGGGTGCCGGAGGTATCAGAATTAATTGTGGTGGAAGACTTGGCGGTGCTGAAATCGCAAGAACAGAATGGTATAGAGAGGGAAGAGTTCCACTCCACACACTTAGAGCAAATGTTGATTATGGTGTTGCAACAGCCCAAACAACTTATGGTGCAATTGGAATTAAAGTATGGATTTTCAAGGGTGAAATACTAGAACACGATCCTATGGCCCAAGAAAGAAGTATAACCGGTAATCAGGATCAAAGCCGCTCTGCAAAATCAGAAATCTAAGGAATAATTATGTTACAACCAAAGAGAACAAAATTTAGAAAAATGCATAAGGGTAGAATAAGTGGTAATGCCAAAGGAGGCTTTACGCTAAATTTTGGTTCGTATGGTTTAAAATCCTTGGAACCATCCCGAGTCACAGCAAGGCAAATTGAAGCTGCCAGGCGTGCATTGACCAGGCATATGAAGAGAGCTGGTAGAGTTTGGATAAGAATATTTCCAGATGTGCCTGTCTCAAAAAAACCTACAGAAGTTAGGATGGGTAAAGGAAAGGGATCAGTTGAATATTGGGCAGCAAAAGTCAAGCCTGGTAGAATGATGTTTGAGATTGATGGTGTTCCAGTGGATGTTGCTCGTGAGGCATTGTCTCTTGCCGCTGCTAAATTACCAGTTAAATGTAAGTTTGTTTCAAGAATAAGTGATGTTAATTAGGTTCTAGAATTATGAAGATAAGCGAAATAAGAGAGTTGTCGAACGATCAAATTACTGATGAACTCGTAAAGTTTAAAAAAGAGCAATTAAATCTGCGTTTTCAAAAAACTAGTGGTCAATTGGATAATACAGCAAGAGTTAGATTTGTTAGAAGAACAATAGCAAAACTTAAAACAATACAAAATGAGAAAAATATAGTAGAGGAGAAGAAATAATGCCAAAGAGAATACTCTCAGGTGTTGTAGAAAATAATAGTCTCGACAAAACAATAGTAGTGCGAGTTGAGAGAAGGTTTATTGACCCTCTTCTAAAGAAAACTGTTAGAAGGTCAAAAAAATATCATGCGCACGATGAGGAAAATAAATATAATATCGGCGATCAAGTGCGTATTCAAGAGTCAAGGCCTTACTCAAAACTTAAAAGATGGATAGTGTTATAGGTTTATTAAAGGGATAATAGAAAATGATCCAAATGCAAACAAATCTCAGCGTAGCTGATAACTCTGGGGCCAAAAGAGTGCAGTGTATTAAGGTGCTCGGTGGTTCGAAAAGAATGACAGCTCATCTTGGTGATACTATAGTTGTTACAGTAAAAGAAGCTATCCCAAAAGGAAGAGTAAAAAAAGGTGATGTTTTAAAAGCTGTCATTGTTAGAACTGCTAAGGGGGTATTAAGGGATGATGGAACAGCTATAAGATTCGATGGGAATGCTGCCGTTTTAATTAATAACCAGGGGGAACCTATTGGGACTAGGATTTTTGGTCCTATCACAAGAGAATTGAGGGCAAAAAATCATATGAAAATTATATCACTAGCTCCGGAGGTGCTCTAATGGCTGCCAAAATTAGAAAAGGTGATAACGTAATTGTTCTTGTAGGTAAAGACAAGGGTAGAACAGGCACTGTCCTTACAGTGTTTCCTGCGGAGAGCAAGCTAATTGTTCAGGGTATAAGCATAAAGAAAAAGCATCAAAAGCAAACACAGACTCAGCAAGGCGGAATTATAGAAAAAGAGGGTAAGATTCATGTGTCGAATGTTGCCTTGATCGATCCAAAAGATTCAAAAGCATCAAAAGTAGGATTTAAACTACAAAAAGATGGTCAGAAAGTCAGATTTTATAAAAAGTCCGGGGAGTTAATAGATGACAAATAATTACATACCTCGTATGAAATCACATTATGATGATGTTGTAGTAAAGGATTTAATAGATAAGTTTAACTACACCAATTCTATGCAGGTACCCAAGCTTGATAAGATTGTTATCAATATGGGGCTTGGTGATGCGGTATCGGAGTCTAAGAAAGCAGATGTTGCAATTGAAGCTCTTGGACTTATTGCTGGACAAAAGCCAGTCTTCACAAAAGCAAAAAAATCGATCGCCAATTTCAAATTAAGAGAAGGTATGGTTATTGGTACAAAAGTAACACTCAGAAAATCCAGGATGTATGATTTCGTCGATAGATTAATAACAATCGCATTACCAAGAGTAAGAGATTTTAGGGGTATAAGTTCAAAAAGTTTCGATGGTAATGGTAATTATGCAATGGGAATCAAGGAGCATATTGTGTTTCCAGAAATTAATTATGACAAAGTAGATGTCATAAGGGGTATGGATATAATTATTTGCACAACAGCTCAAACAGATGAAGAAGCAAAAGTATTGTTATCAGGTTTGAATTTCCCTTTTAGGAATTAGTATTAGGAGCAAAAATGTCTAAGGTTAGTATTACAGAGAGAAATAAAAAAAGATGGACTATGAGTAAGAAATATTCTGCAAAGAGAACTGCGCTCAAAGAACTATCAAAAAATAAAACTGTGTCAATGGAAGAACGTTTTCAAGCTGCTGTTAAACTTGCAAAGCTTCCAAGAAATTCAGCTCCTACAAGATATAGAAATAGATGCGCAATTACCGGTAGGCCACGAGGATATTACAGAAAACTTGGAGTATCCAGAATTGCAGTAAGAGACCTAACTGCAGAAAGCCAAATACCTGGTATGGTAAAGTCAAGTTGGTGAGGACGTAAAAATGATGACAGATCCATTAGCAGATATGCTAACTAGAATAAGAAACGCACTTTTAAGAAAAAAATCAACCGTTCTAACACCTGCTTCTAAGCTTAGGGAAAATGTATTGCTAGTCCTGCAGGATGAAGGTTATATAAGAGGATACACAAGAATTGAGATTGAAGGACAATTTCCATTGTTTGAAATTGAACTAAAATATCATGACGGAGACCCTGTTATTAAAAGTTTAGAACGAGTATCTAAGCCTGGGCGAAGAGTATATTCATCAGTAACTGAACTGCCTCGTGTATTTAATGGTTTGGGTGTCTCCATATTATCTACTTCAAAAGGTGTAATGTCTGATGTGAATGCAAGAGAAGCTAATGTAGGTGGGGAAATACTTTGTAAAGTATTCTAAATGAGGAAAATATGTCAAGAATTGGAAAAAAAGCTATAGATATACCTGATAATGTAAAGGCAAACATTGCTAATGGCATTATTACAGTAACAGGTCCTAAAGGTGAGTTGTCTGCTTCACTTTTTGATGATGTTGATGTTCAAATTAACGATAACTCAATTAGTGTAGTTCCAAAAACTCTTGATAAAAAAGCCCGTTCTTTTTGGGGGCTAACAAGAACCCTAATTAGCAACCTAGTCGCTGGTGTTTCAGAAGGCTTTATGAAAACACTAGAAATTCAGGGAGTTGGTTATAGGGCCCAAATTCAAGGTAATACACTTCAATTAGCACTCGGATTTAGTCATGATGTTAAATATGAGGTTCCCGAAGGAATTGAAATAAAGTGTGCTAAACCTACTGAAATTACTATTGAAGGTATTGATAAGCAAAAAGTTGGACAAACAGCAGCTGAAATTCGTAGGTTTAGGCCCCCTGAGCCTTATAAAGGTAAAGGCATAAGGTATAAAGATGAGTATGTTTTCAGAAAAGAAGGGAAGAAAAAATAGAGTTTAAGATGGTACATTTAGATAGTAAAACAAAGAGAAAATTAAGAGTAAGAAGAGCTTTGAAGAAAAACAAAGACCAAAGACCAAGATTAAGTGTCTTTAGGTCTTCCAAAAATATATATGCCCAAATCATAGATGATATTAATGGAAAAACTCTAGCATCAGCATCAACGTTAGAGAAAAACCTTCGAGAGGCAAAGGGCTCTGATGTAAAGGCAGCAGAAAATATTGGTAAATTGATAGCACAAAGGTCAATTAAAGCTGGAGTTGAGAAGGTTGTTTTTGATAGAAGTGGTTATCTGTATCACGGTCGCGTGAAAGCGCTCGCTGACTCTGCTAGAGAAAATGGACTGCAATTTTAAGGAAGTATAAATCATGGCAAGATCACAAGTAAAAACTAAAGAAGAAAATAATGATCTGATTGATCGTCTCGTTCACATAAATAGAGTAGCAAAAGTCGTAAAAGGTGGACGAAGATTTGGTTTTGCAGCTTTAGTTGTAGTGGGTGATCAAAAAGGAAAAGTTGGTTTTGGGCATGGTAAAGCAAAAGAAGTACCTGAAGCTATCAAAAAAGCAACCGATGACGCCAAAAGAGAGATGATTAAGGTACCGCTAAGGGATGGTAGAACACTCCATCATGATGTATATGGGCACCACGGTGCAGGTAGAGTTCTTTTGAGAACAGCACCTTCTGGAACGGGTATTATTGCTGGTGGACCAATGAGAGCTATTTTTGAAGCGTTGGGGGTCCAAGACGTTGTTGCCAAATCACAAGGTACAGCAAATCCTTATAATATGGTGAGAGCAACATTTAATGCCCTTAAAAATGAACAAAGTCCAAGGATGGTTGCTTCTAGGAGAGGACTTAAAGTGAGTGATCTGATCACAAGAAGAAAAGAACAAAGCGTTGAAGTTGATGGTTAGTAATATGTCAAATAAAACAAAAACTATAACAGTAAAACAAATTGGTAGCTCGGTAGGTAGAAAATTTGACCAAAAACAAACCCTTGTAGGTCTTGGTTTAAATAAAATAGGTAGAGTTAGAGAGTTAGAAGATACACCAGCTGTAAGAGGCATGGTTAAAAAAGTAAGACATCTTGTTGAAATAATTGAGTAATATGGGATCATTATCATGCGATTGAACGAACTATCTGATGTAAACGGTGCTAAAAAAGATCGAAAAAGAGTTGGTCGAGGCATCGGGTCAGGAACTGGAAAAACAGCTGGCAGAGGTGTAAAAGGACAAAAATCTAGATCTGGTGTTGCAATAAAGGGCTTTGAGGGTGGGCAAATGCCATTACACCGAAGGCTACCCAAGAGAGGTTTTAAAAACATTTTTTCGAAAGATTATAACGTTTTTAATTTAGACAGAATTCAATATTTTATTGATAACGGTAAACTAAATGATAAAGAGGTCATCAATACAGAGAATTTACTGAAGGCCAAATTAATTAGTAAAGAAAAGAATGGTCTTAAAATATTAGGTAGAGGTAATCTAAAGTCTAAAGTGGCATTTGAAGTATCTGGTGCCTCAGAAAAAGCTATCAAATTAATAGAAAAAGCAGGTAGTAAGATTACAATTATTGGTTCTGCTGAAAAATAAGACAACATAGAAATAATCATTGTGGTAATTTATGGCATCTGCGGCTGAACAACTAGCGTCAAATATTAATTTTTCAACTTTTGCAAAAGCAAAAGATCTCAAGCAGAGAATTTTATTCACTCTTGGCGCACTACTGATATATAGATTAGGTACCTTGATCCCTTTGCCGGGCATAAATACACGTGCTTTGAATGACTTATTCCAGCAGAACCAAAGTGGAATACTTGGTATGTTTGATATGTTCGCTGGTGGTGCTG
>JAYPSX010000006.1:11551-17031 GCA_038133315.1 Hyphomicrobiales bacterium | reverse complement strand
CTACTTTACAAGCTGAGCTTGATGCTATTGAAGCTGATGTAGATGAATTACTTGCTACTAGCAACGTATATAATCAAAGTTTAACAATTTCTAGTGCATCTACTCTTGATGCTGCTGTTGCTCTTGGTAACAACATTAACATTGTAAATGGTTCAGTAACTATTACTCAATCATCTACTATGGATGCTACTAAGCTTCAGACAGTAATCAACAAGATTTTCACTGTAACTGGAAACTTTTCATATACTGCTGCAAACACAAACGTAACTCCTATGACGTTTGACAATTTAGCTTCAACTGGTGATCTTACTTTAAAAGTAAATGGACCAATTTCAGCTAAAGCTCTTGTAACTGCTGGAACTATTACTCTAGATGATTCATATATTTCTAAAGTAACATCTATTAATTTAGATGCTCTTACTACAGTTACTGAAATTCAAACTGATTCTGGTGGTACTGATAATATAGTATTTACATCTGCTTCAGATGTACAATTAGGTGCATTAGCTGTTTATGCAGGTGCTGGTTCTAACTACGACTTGACAATTACTACTAAGGCTGATGCTACATTAGACATTGGTAGTTTAGATGATCTTAAAACTGATGGAACTGCTGCTCCTGTAGCACTTACTTTAAACGGACCAAAAGATGTTACAATCTCAAATATGACTGCATATGCTGGTTCATTAAATTTAACAAATGTAGAAACTGCTACAATTACTGGATTTAAAGGTGCAATAACTATTAATGGTGGTGTTGAAAACTTAACTGCTACTGATGTAGAGGATATAGATGTTAATTCAGCAACTGGATTAAAAACTATTACTCTTGATGTAGATAAGGCTTCTGACCCTTCGTTAGATGCTACTGCTAAAGCACCTGCTGCATACGGTGGAGCTGTATCAGGTTATACTAGTCCAACTCCTGCGGTTAATTTTACAGGTATGACTAGTCTTACATCTGCTACTTTAACTGGTTTCTATGCATCAATTACATTTGATACTTTAGCAAACTTAACTACTGTAGATATTGATGCTACTACTCAAACTTTAACTATTGATGATAATGACAACCTAACTTCAGTAGATGTAACTGGATCAAGTATAGGTAATGTAGTAGTTGAGAAAAATGATGGTCTTGCTTCATTAGAGTTAGATCATACATCTAACTTAGCCTTTGGTGCTAAAGTAGCTAGAACTTATGTTACACTTCAAGTAACTGATAATGATGAATTAACATCTCTTACTTCTAGTGCTGATAAAATTAGAACTTTAAATGTTACTTCTAATGCAAAATTAGCAACTATTAACTTTACTGGATTAGCAACTGATGGTTCATCAACTTCTGTTGATCCAACTGTAAAAGTTTACTCAAATGCTTTAGTTGCTTCTCAAGCTAATGATACTGATGATGGACTTGTTCAATATTCAGTTGATGGTACAGACGATGCAAAAGATTTAGGTGCTTATACATCAGCTTCTGGTATGAATACATTAGAAACTTATCTTAAAGATATAGCTCTTGATGCTGATGCTGATGCTGCTGTTCACTTTGACACTGTAAGTCTTCACACAATTGGAACTGATGCAGTTGATACAGGTGAAACTGCTGGAGATCAAAATTCAGGTAATGCAATTTTATATACAGCTCAAGCAACATCTAAAACAAACTGGATAGGAGCTGTATACATTAATTCTGCTTCAACTAGAAAAACTACAAACCCAACTGCTTACAGTGCTGTAAAGCAAAAAAGAGCATGGATGGTAGATAATGCACAAATGAAAGCTGAGGCAACTTCAACTGGTACACTTTCTTTAAAAGTAGGAGGTATTGAAATTTTTCACACTGGATCAGCCTTTGGTGCTGTTACTTTAACTGGTATTAATAACGCTGATATTACTGCTTTAAAATCATCTATTGCTACTACTAGAGCTACTGATCTTGGAGTTACTTTAGATGTTTATGCTAAAGGAAATCCATCATTACCAAATATTACCTTCAGTTCTGCAGTAACTTCTGCTACTGGTGGTAACGGTGAAAATTATACTAACAATGGAGCTGCTACCTTAAGTAATCTTGTAGGTAAAGCGGGTGCCTCTGTTGATGTTTTAGTAACTACATATGATGTATTCACATTAACAATTGGTGGTAGAGCTGCATCTGCATCTGTTACAGGTATTACTGTGGGAGGTTCATATACAGGTACAGTAGCAAGAAATGCTGTTGCAACTGCTCTTACTAATGCTTGGGATGCTAAGTATAGTACTGGTTCTGCATCTGGAACTTTATCTTTCTGGACAACTCCAACTGCTTCTGCTGGTGTTATTACTGCTCCAACGCTTAAGAATTCAAAATCTGGTTCTAGAGCATGGAATGAGTTAGTAGAAATTAGTTGGTCTAAAGCTTCCTCTGATAACGTTTCTTTAACTACATCTGGTGCTGCTACTCAAACAGTTATGGATTGGACAATCGGTGCTACAGAAGCAGATTCTGATAACAGAGCAATTGGTAACTTCTTAATTATTACTTTAGAGGAAGCTGTTGCTGGTAATGGAAAAGCTGCTGCTACTGCTGTAGGTGCATCACTTACAACTAACGCTGGTGTAGTAACTGAAACAGGTGGTATGGCTGCTTCAAGTGGTACTGACGGAAATGCATTTGCTACTCAATTAGTTACTAACCTTATTAGCTTTGGTTCTAGTAAAGCAAACACTGATACATCTACTGACATTTATGTTGATGATGCAAGAGGTGATGTTGTTACTGGTCAAGCTGCTGAGGCAGGTATTGAAGTAACTACAGGGGATTTAAGAGTTGTATTTACAAGAATACACTGGTTATCTTCTTAGTAAGTTAATACTTCATTAATTAAATAATTAAACCCCCCAATTTGGGGGGTTTTTTTTATTTTTACTTTATGTTTAAATTTATAAATCCTTCAATAATATTCATTTTTTTATATTCAATTACTGGTGCTATACCTTATTTTGAATCAGCAGATAAAGTTCATACTCAAATGCTTTATCTAAGTATAATTAATCTTGCAGGAATATATTATATATTTAATCATTTTGAGGGAAAGTCTTCAGAGATTATAAATCAGTTTCTTAAAAGGAAACCAATATTTATTTTTTTTCTTTTTTTCCTATGGTCTTTGATTACAATTTTTCCCTCGATAAATAAACAAGAATCATTAATTCAGGCTACATTTTATTTTCAACAACTAATAAGTTTTATATCTATTTTAATTTTTTTGGATTATAACAAGAAAAACTTAAATCAAATTTTTAAGATTATCATTGTTGGATTAACTGTTATTGAAGTAAGTACAACATTAATCCCTTACATATCAGATATTATAAATACAGGTCAATCAGTATATAGATCCCTTCTATATAGAGGTATAACAGGTAGTTTAAACATATTAGCTTTTTCTCTATGTATAAAATTACCTATATTATCTTATTATCTCCATAAATCTAAAAATCTAAAATGGTTCTTTTATACATTAATTGTAGTTGCCCTTTTTGTAATATTTTCTATTACTAAAACAAGAGGCGCATTAATTTTCATCTTATTATCATATCCATTTTTATTTATTTTTCATGGGTATTTTTTGAATAAATATCATAATAATAAAATTCGTCTTAGCTTTTTTAAATCTTTCATAGTCGTTCTTTCCCCTTTAATTCTAAGCTTATTATTGAGCAATTTAGCAATTAATATATATGAACCAAATAGTCAAACAATTCAAGATAGAGTCGTTGATAGCGCGTCTGATGATTACTCAACTAACTCTAGATTAAGATACTATAAAGGAGCTATTGAATCTATATTAGAAAATCCTTTATTTGGAATTGGTACAGGGAATTGGGAATTAGTTGGAACAAAAAAAGATTGGAAAGACATTGAAGGGTACACTGTCCCTTATCATGTTCATAATGACTATCTAGAAATTATGGCTGAGAATGGAATTTTAGGGGGTATACTATATTTTTTTGTAATTTTTTATATAGTTTTTAAACTTATAAATAATTTAATTAGAAAGATTAAATCAAATAATGATTTCTTTTTTGATTTAGTCATTATTTTATCTATATCTGCTTATCTTTTTGATGCACTGTTAAACTTTCCTTCTGCTAGACCACTCATGCAAATTAACTTATTTATTTTGCTTAGCTTTTCTATGGTTTATCTTGGTCAAGATATTAAAACCATTAAATGGAAGTTTATTAATAATCACCGCCAATATATATTATTCATAATTTTATTATTACCCTTATCCTGTTACTCTTCTTTGAGAATATTCAAATCATCAATCGAACAAAAAATAATTTTACAATACTATAATACAGGTAAAACAGATATTGATAAATATTTTTTAGATAATATAGAGCTTAATTATCCAAGCTTATCCACTACAAGTGTTCCTTTAAAAGCCTTTAAGGCATATTTTTATCTTAAGAATAATTATTTAGAAGAATCAATTAAGCTATTTAATGAATCTACTAGTTTAAACCCATATGTTTATTTTAGTGAAGGTTGGAGAAGTTATGCCCATTATGTTTCTGGACAAATTGATAGCGCAAGATATTATGCTCAAATTGCGTATGATAAAATTCCAAATAATTTAGTTCATTTTGGTCATTTAGCGTATGCCCTTGTTGGAGAAAAGGATAGCATTGCCCTAAAGGAACTATATCAAAAACATGAAAAGAAAATGCAAGAACATACTGATATATATCTATTGGGTATGTCCCAAATCATTGATCAAGACACTGAAGGTTTTGCTTTAGATGATATTGTATTTGAAACCACTGGAGACAAATTCCAAATGATAGGATATTATTCACTTAAAGTAGGCTATGACAATACAATTGAAGCGGCAAAACTTCATTTACTTGGGGAGTATGCATTTAATGAAAAAGATTTTAATACTGCTCTTGAATATTTTAATAAAGCTAGCTCTTTAAACCCATACGAAATTCCTTACAGAGAAAATCTAGCAAATACATATTCACAGTTAGATAAAAATGAAAAAGCTATTGAGATAATTAATGATATTGAAAAAGAAGGCCCTCTAACTAATAAGGCAAGATACACTAGAGCTTTATCTTACTTAAGTTTAAATAACTTTTCAGAAGCATGTAAAGATTTCAAGATTCTTCAAAATAATTCATATATACCTGATTCCCTTTATATTAATTTTTGCTCAAATTAGATTAAAAAATTATTTGAATAGCAAGTAATATTAATAAAGTACTTAATATTATCAATGCAGTTACAATAATATGATGTTTAAAAATTTTTACTAAAAAATGATGAATGTGGTTGTTATCTGCTGTAAAAATTGAACTTCCTTTAAAAATTCTTATAATAATAACTCTAGTTAAATCAATTATTGGATAAGAAAGAATAGAAATTACAAAGAGAATTTTATGAAGATCGCCAAAGCTATGGCTAGATCGGAAAACGGAAAG
>JAYPSX010000006.1:2370-11541 GCA_038133315.1 Hyphomicrobiales bacterium | reverse complement strand
CAAATATTATTTTATGAATATCATAAGGAATTTTTATCAAATAATTATTTGATAAAATATATATAACATATATAGCTGTAACTCCTCCCAAAAAATGAGATCCAGCGTCACCAAGAAAAACTTTGGATTTCTTTTTTAAATTAAAAAAGTATAAGGGTAAAACTGAAGAAATTAATATTATACTCAAATTAGAATAGGGAGTAGATATTGAATTTGAAAAAAACTCAAATAATAGAATAAATAATGAAACTACTGAAATAGCTAGAGTGTCAACCCCATCTATAAAGTTAATAGCATTTACAACTGATACAATAATAAAAATTGTGAAAATTTGAGCAAAAAGCCTATTAATTTCAAATATCCCCATGATTCCATGAAAATTATCAATTATCAAACCAGTATCAATAATCATTTTTGCTGCTATTATTTGAAATACAAACTTTAATTTATAATCAACATTATATAGATCATCATAACACCCAACAGCAATTAAAAGTCCAAGAGGAAAAATAATTGAATAGTCAAAAAGTGTATTTCCCATAATGTAATGAGCAGAACACATTATTAAGAGAGTTAAAAAAATTGAAACACCACCAGATCTAGTTGCAATTGTATTATGAGATGATCTTGAGTTTACTTCATCAATTATTTTATTAGATAGATATATTTTCTGGATTAATATTATAATAATTATAGAGAGTAATACTGAAACTAATCCTGGAGTATAAAGCATATGTAAATTTAGCTATATAAGAACTAAAGTTTGATTTTTATAAAGAAATTTTTTGAAAAATTATTAAAAACAAGTACTTTTATTACTTAATAACATTTTTTAAGTGCTTAATAAAATAATAACATCAAAAACTAGACTTAGATTATTAATAAAGTTTTTTATCTCTCAAGCAAATCGAGGGCACCTAAATGGGCTTGCTAATGAAATGGGTGAATCAACAAATTCTATACGAAAAGAGCTAAATCACCTTTATGATGCAGGTTATTTAAATAAATTAAAAAATGATAATAAAATTGAATATCAAGTTAATTCAAAACATCCTTTATTCAATACCTTAAGAAATGTTGTTCTAAAACATCTTGGTTTAGAGGATATTGTAGAAGCAGTTCTCGAAAAAATGGGAAATGTCCAAAAAATAATACTAGTTGGAGACTACGCAGAAGGAAAGGATTCTGGAAACATTGAGATTTTTTTAATTGGCAAGAATCTAGATATGAAATACATAAGTCAATTAGAGCCAAAAATAGAAAAAATGATTGACAGAAAAGTTAATTTCTATCTATCTTCAAAATTCTACTCAAATCAAAAAAATATTATTCTTTATGACGGAACTTAAAAATAATTATTGTGAGGAAAGACCTTGGGGAAGATTTTATATTATTCAAGAAACTAATGATTATAAAATCAAACGGATTGAAGTTAATCCAAATCAAAGATTATCATATCAATACCATATTAAAAGATCAGAAATATGGACTATTCTTGAAGGAGAAGGTTCTATTACTCTGAATGATAATGCTTTTAAATATAAAAGAGGAGACGTATTTCAAATTCCAAGGTTAACTAAACATAGAATACAGAGTGATAATTGTGATACTGTATTTATTGAAGTTCAAATAGGCGAATACTTTGGTGAAGATGATATTGTAAGAATAGAAGACGATTACAACAGATAAATCATGAATAAAAAATTAATTATTGTTTCTGGTTATTTCAATCCTCTTCACATTGGGCATATAGATTATTTTGAAAATGCCAAAAAAGGATTTGATAAACTTATAGTAATAGTTAATAATGATTTTCAAAGAGAATTGAAAGGTTCAAAAGAGTTTATGTTAGAAGATGAAAGAGTTAGAATTATTAATGCCTTATCAATAACCGATAAAGTATTCTTATCAATCGATAAAGATAGATCAGTTTCAAAGACAATTAATAAGATTTATTTTCAATATAATGATGAATATGATATTTTTTTTGGAAATGGTGGAGATCAATCATCGAACAAAGTACCAGAAAATAAAATTTGTAAAGAGTTAGGTATAAAATTGATTGATGGGTTGGGAAAAAAAATTCAGTCATCATCTTGGTTATTAAATAAAAACAATGAGTAGAAAACAAATATGCTGTATTGGAGCAGGTTATGTTGGAGGACCAACAATGGCTGTCATTGCAATGAATTGCCCTGATTATGACATAACAGTAGTAGATATCAATGAGAATAGAATTAAAAGTTGGAATGGTAAATTGGATAATTTACCTGTTTACGAGCCTGGTCTATCTGAAATTATAAAAAAAACAAGAAATAAGAACTTATTTTTTACTACAGATATTAATAATTCAATTAAAAAATCAGAAATAATTTTCATGGCCGTCAACACACCTACCAAAACAAAAGGAGTGGGTAAAGGAATGGCAGCGGATTTAACTCATGTTGAAAATTGTGCAAAACAAATTGCTACTATTGCAGATACTGATAAAATAATTGTTGAAAAGTCTACTGCTCCATTGGGAACTGCTCAAAAAATCAAAGAAACACTTAAATATCATAATTCACTAGTAAACTTTGAGGTTATATCAAATCCTGAATTTCTTGCAGAGGGTACAGCAATAAATGATTTAATTAATCCTGATAGAGTTTTAATTGGAGGTGATAATTCTAAAACTGGTAAAGAAGCAATAAAAGAGATATTTGATATATATAATAAGTGGATTGATCCTGAAAAAATAATAACTACAAACTCATGGTCATCTGAATTATCAAAATTGGCATCTAACGCCTTTCTTGCTCAAAGAATTTCATCTATAAATAGTTTATCATCATTATGTGATCTTTCAGGGGCTAATATCAAAGAAGTAGCTGAGGCAGTAGGAGCAGACTCAAGAATTGGTAACAAATTTTTAAATGCTTCAGTAGGATTTGGTGGGTCATGCTTTAAAAAAGATATTTTAAATCTTGTCTATTTGTGCAAGTACTATGGGTTGGATGAGGTTTCTGAGTATTGGAATCAGGTACTAAAGATCAACTCCTTTCAAAAGTTAAGGTTTTCTCAAAGAATTATTGATGAGTTTAATGGGAATATTCAGTCAAAAAACATTACTATACTTGGATGGGCTTTTAAAAAGAACACAAATGATAGTAGAGAATCTGCAACAATAGATGTTGCAAATACATTATTGAGAAATGGGAGTAAAATAAAAATATATGACCCTATGGTTTCAGAAAAAACTATATATCAAGATCTAAAAAACACAAACAAAATTGAAGATTATAAGAACCTAATTGAAAGAGTTGAAATATTTAATAACCTATATGATGCATCAAAAAATTCAGATTGTATTACAATATTAACTGAGTGGGATGAATTCAAATATATAGATTGGAGTAAAATTCAAAAATTAATGAGGGGTCAATTAATTTTAGCAGATGGAAGAAATATTATAGATCAGGATAATATCAAGAATTTAAAAACATATATAAGTGTTGGTAATACTAAAATTTAAATATTTTGATAAGTAAGATAAAGACTTTTAACAGACTATTTGGTACCATCATTAAAGTATTAAATAAAAGAGAAACAAAAGGCTTATTTTTAAGTTTTTGTCTATCTATTTTTAATAATTTGTTAGAATTATTTTCAATAACCACTATTGTATATCTCCTTCTTGTTATTTCAGGTCAAAACATGTCTGAGTCAAAAATATCATCTTTATATAACGAAATTTTACCAGAAAACTCTTTAATTATATCTTCAGCAGTTTTAATGATTTCTGTTGTTTTTATAAAAACGATTTATCAAATTTTATTTAACCTATATCAAGAAAACATTAGTCAAAATATTCAAAATAGGATTAATAATTCTCTTTTTACTAAATTTATTAACCTAAAATATGAACTTTATATAGATCAAAGCTCTTCTAAGTTTTTAAGAATTTTATCTCAAGAGTCTATAAAAATAGGTAATCAATTAATCTCTCCTCTTATTTCTATAATTAATGAGAGTATATTATTGTTTTTTGTTTCTACTTTAATATTTTTTTATGATCCATATCTTGGAGTGTACGTATTTATTTCATCAATTATTCTAGTATATCTTTTTTCTAGCTCTATTTCTATCAAAATAAGAAATCTTGGGTTTGAGATAACAAAGAATAACAATGATAGAATCAAAAACATCTCAGAAACTTTCAAATCATTTGATTTGATTAAAATGTATAATTCTCAAAAATTAGTCATTGATAACTATAAGGATTATACCAAAAAAATTAATAGCGCTGGTGCTCGTTATAATTTTTTAGTAAAGTTGCCTAAAAATATTTTTGAATTATTCATTTTTATTTTTTTATTTTCATTGATACTTACTCTTTATTTTACAAATAATAATGATTTGCTTATTTCATATTTAAGTCTACTGGCCGTATCAGTTTATAAAGTTATCCCATCATTAAATAAAATTTCTAGTTCCTTACAAACTATTCAATATTTTTCGACCCCTTTTAGAGAAGTAGTTAATTTACTTGAAACTGATGAGGAAAGTCCTGAAATTGATAGTGTCAACTCATTTAATAAAATATCATATAGAAATTTATCTTTCAGTTATAATAATAGTAAAACACTCTTTAGATCATTAAATTTTACAATTGAAAAAAATGATTATATAGGTATTTATGGCCCAAGTGGCTCAGGTAAATCAACTCTAATAAAGATACTTTGCGGTCTCCTTAAACCACAACAGGGTGAGTTTATTGTAGATGGAGAAAAAATAAGACCACAGATTATTCATAATTATTTCTCCTATGTTCCTCAAGACCCATTTATTATGGATGAAGACATTACACGAAATATTGCTTTTAATTTTGATAAAAATAAAATTGATCTAGAAAGGCTAAATATTGCGCTAAAACAAGTAGGTCTTTTTGAAATTTTTAAAAACAAACTATATGAGCCCTTAGGTGAAAATGGAATAAAAATATCTGGTGGACAAAAGCAAAGAGTTGCTATAGCCAGAGCTCTTTATAATAATAAACAAATAATAATACTTGATGAGTCAACTAGTAATCTTGATTATGAAACAGAGGAAAGCATACTGGACTTACTTAAAAAAATCAACAAAGCAATTACTATAATTATTATAAGTCACAAGAAAACATCTCTTGTTGATTGTAATAAACTATATAATATTCATAATAATATAATTCAAAAAATAAAATGAGCACAGTACTTGTATCTGGTTGTTCTGGATTTATAGGCCAAAACCTCCTAAAGAGATTAAATGGAATGCATAGAATTATTGGAATTGATAATTTTTTTTCAAGTAACAAGAATATATTAAAAAAGTTTGAAAAATTTGAAAATTTTAGATTTATAGAAGATGATGTTTCAGATTTAAGTTTATTGGATGAAAAAATTGATATAATTATTAATCTAGCTTGCCCTGCTAGCCCTCCAAAATATATGTCAGACCCAATCTTTACAATGAACACAAATTTTAAAGGTACTCAGAACCTCTTAAATATTGCAAAGGATAATAATTCAATCTTTATTCAAGCTAGTACAAGTGAAATTTATGGAGATCCATTAGTTCATCCTCAAATTGAAACATACAGAGGTAATGTTAATACAATTGGTGAAAGATCATGTTATGATGAAGGAAAAAGAATTGCAGAAACCCTATGTTATGAATTTAGAAAAAGATATAAAATTCAAACTCGAATATTAAGAATTTTCAATACTTATGGACCAGGAATGGATAAAGATGATGGAAGAGTAATAAGTAATTTTATGTTAAATACAATTAAAGGAAAACCTTTAAAGATATATGGTAATGGAAATCAAACTAGAAGTTTTTGTTATATAGACGATTTAATATCCGGAATCATCAAGTCAATGACAATTGATTTTGAATATCCAATTAACCTAGGAAATAATACTGAAATTTCTCTTAATGACTTAGCTGATCTATTCATAAATAATCTTGGAAGCATATCAAAAGAATATACAGAAGCATTACCAGATGATCCAAAAGTTAGAAAACCAGAAATAATAAGAGCATCTCAACTTTTAGATTGGCAACCAATAACAGAATTAGATGAGGGATTAAACTCAACATATAAATATTTTAAATCGATTATAAAATGAGTGATTTAAAAAATATTATTGTAATACCTGCAAGAAAAAATTCTAAACGCTTTAGGGGTAAAAATCTATCTATTTTAGATGGAAAACCCTTAATATCCCACTCAATAGAGTATGCATTAAAATTTGCCTCTTCAAACAGAATATGGGTAAATACTGATGATGAATTAATTATTGATTTATCAAAAAAATATAATATTAATAAATACTTAAGACCTACTCATTTAGCCGAAGACAATACATCAACAGAGCAAGTAATTGTAGATTTTGCGCAGTACTTAGTAAAAAAAGAAATCCAATATGAAAAAATAATAACATTACAGCCAACTAACCCTATTCGGCCTGATAGCTTATTTAATAATGCATGTAAATCGATTGATAAATCTAAAAAAGACTCGTTAATGAGTGTTTCTTTATTAAATAAAAAATTTGGTAAAATATCAAAAGAAAAATATTTTCCTTCCAATTACACAATTGGCCAAAGGCATCAAGAAATTGAACCCCTTTATTATGAAAATGGATTGATATATATTTCTACTAAAAAACTATTATTATCTGAAAACAAACTTATTTCAGAAAATGTGTATCCTTTAGTTACAGATCATGTTGGATCTAATATTGATATAGATTATGAGGATGACTTAAAATTAGCCGAGTTAATAATTAAACTTAATAAATAAAATGTACATAAAAGATAGGAAAATAGGTTCAGACGAAAACCCACTAATCATTGCTGAAATTGGAATAAATCATGGGGGAAATTTAGATATTGCAAAACAAATGGTCGATAGTGCTAAAAGAGCAGGTGTTGAGGTAATAAAACATCAGACTCATATAGTGGAGGATGAAATGAGCCCTAAGGCAAAAAAAGTTATTCCTGGCAATTCCAATAAATCTATTTATGAAATAATGGATGAATGCTCATTAAATTATGATGAAGAGTATGAGCTTATGAGGTATGTAGAAAAAAAAGGTATTATTTTTATTTCAACTCCATTTTCGCGAGCTGCTGTAAATAGACTTGTAGATTTCGACGTCCCTGCTTTTAAAATTGGTAGTGGAGAATGCAATAATTTTCCTTTAATTGAATATATGTGTCAATTTAAAAAACCAATCATTTTAAGTACTGGAATGAATGATATATCAAGTATTTCGAAATCGGTGAATATTCTGAAAAAAAATAAAATTGATTTCGCTCTTCTTCATACAACGAATCTTTACCCTACTCCTTTTAATCTTGTTAGATTAGGTGGCATGCAAGAACTTATGAATAATTTTGATGGCATCCCTATTGGTTTAAGTGATCATACTGTAAACAATTTATCATCATATGCAGCCATCGCACTTGGAGCATGCATAATAGAAAGACATTATACCGACCATATGGACAGGAATGGCCCTGATATTATTTGTTCAATGGACGAAAACTCATGTAAGGAATTAATAGCTAACAGTATTAAAATTAAGTCAATGCTCGGGGGAATTAAAGAACCTGCAAAAGAAGAAGAGGTAACAATTAATTTTGCATTTTCTACTGTAGTAAGTATTAAAGATATTAACCCTGGGGATAAATTAACATATGACAACATTTGGGTTAAAAGACCAGGAACAGGAGAAATTAAAGCAGAAGATTTTAATTATATTTTGGGAAAAACATCAAAAAAAAACATAAAAACTGGAGAACACTTAAATTGGAATGACTTTGAATAAAAAAATAATCTTTGTAACAGGCACTAGAGCTGATTGGGGAAAGCTTAAATCGTTAATATTAGAAATAAAAGATCACAGCTTTGAGGTATTTATCTTCATAACAGGCATGCATAATGATTCAAAATATGGTAACACATATCTTGATGTTCAAAGAGTCAGGGGAGTAAACTTTCACAGATTTGATAATAAAACTGATGAATCCACCATGGATTTAACAGTTTCAAAAACTATTGAAGGCTTCTCAAACTATGTTGATTCAGTTAATCCTGATTTAATTGTAGTCCATGGAGACAGACCTGAACCTTTAGCATGTGCAATTGTTGGATCATTTAAAAATATTTTAGTAGCTCATATTGAAGGTGGTGAGGTATCTGGAACTATAGATGAACTAATTAGACATTCAATATCTAAACTATCACATATACATTTTGTATCAAATCAAAAGGCTAAAGATAGATTAATTCAAATGGGAGAAAATAAAAAATCTATTTCAATAATTGGATCACCAGATGTTGATTTGATGTTTTCAGATAATCTTCCATCTTTAGAGGAAGCCAAAAAAAAGTATGAAATAGATTTTGAGCAATATGCTATTTGTTTATTTCACCCAGTTACAACAGAAGCTAAATATATTATCAGTCAAACAAAATGTTTAGTAGATTCTATAATTGAAAGTGAAAAAAACTACATAATTATATACCCAAATAATGATTTAGGCTCTAATACAATAATAGATGAATATAATAAAATTAACTCTGATAAAATTAAGTTACTACCATCTATTAGATTTGAGTATTTTTTAACAGTCTTAAAAAATTCTGACTTTATAATTGGGAATTCGTCAGCAGGAATTAGAGAGGCTCCATATTATTCTATTTACTCAATTAATCTTGGATCTAGGCAACATAAAAGAGATATGAACACATTTATTATAAATGCAGATTTTGATAAAAAAGAAATATTACAAGCAATAAATAAGGCAACAGAAAAAACAAACAAGAAATCAATAAGGAATTTTGGTAGTGGTAATAGTTCTGAGCTATTTTTAGAAACATTATTAGATAATAATTTATGGAAAACGAATAATCAAAAAGAATTTCATGACATTGAATAAAAAAAAGACTATTACTTTTTTAAATTTAGCTGCTCAAAGTCCTTCGTTAGAACTTAGCCTTGCTGTTTCTAATGAAATTCAAGAGCAAAATAACTCATCACATACTTTTTATCTTTGTAACTCTGCATTAAAGAGTTGTTCAGTTAATATTAAACATAATAAATCGGTCTGTAATCTATGTGTCAAAAAAGCTCTTAGAGG
>JAYPSX010000006.1:0-2360 GCA_038133315.1 Hyphomicrobiales bacterium | reverse complement strand
CTTAGAGGAGTACAATTATATAAGAAAAAAAACCCAAATACAGAATATAAGTTTATCACAAAAAAAGATTTAGAAAAATTTAGTACTAAAAAAATAGATAAAGATGATTTAAAAGAAGTTGAATTAGGAGTTAAGTCCACAATAGCATCTCAGTTTAGAATTAGAGAAGTTGATAACCTTGAGAAAAAGTGGAGTAAATACTACAGGAAAATGTTAGACTCATCAATTAAACTTTTTCATTATTTTAATTACGAACTAAATTCATTGAAACCAACAGCAACTATAGTTTTTAATGGGAGACTGTCATGCGCAAGACCAGTTAAAATTGCTGCAGAAAAAACAAATAATGATTTCTTCTTATTTGATGCATCCAATAACGGAAAATATCCTGTTCTAGCTAAAAATAGAATGTTCCACTCAATTGAATTTGTTCGTGACTATTCCTTAAAGATTTATTTGAAAAATATACATTCTGCACGAAATGCTGCAGAAAACTTTATGAACTCTAAGTTAACAAATAAAAGTGTTGATGATGCAGTGTTTACAAGTCATCAAATTAAAAAATATATTGATCCTAAAATCACTTCAGGAGGTAAAAAGATTATATCAATTTTTACATCAAGTGATGACGAATATAGATATATAGGTTCAGATTGGGGACAACATGTAATTTTAAATCAGGTTCAAGAAATCTTAAAATTAAATTCTTCGGAATTAAAGAATCAATATACTATAGTTGTCAAGATGCATCCGAACCAAAAGTATATTCATAAATCTGATGCCTCTGAATACAAAAAATTATCTAATGAAATGATTGTCCTTTTTCCTGAAGATAAAACAGACACATACGAATTAATTAGTATATCAGAATATATCATTTCATTTTGCTCATTAATTGCAGTAGAAGCAAATTTTATGCGAAAAAAAGTAATACAAATTGGGCCTAGTATTTTCATGAAATTACCGGTAGCTAATTATGTTAAGAATTCAGATGAGTGTATAAAAAAAATTAAAGATAATGACACTAAAATTATGCCCCTGAGAGCATCTATAATCTACTTTAATTATTTAAGCAATTCAAACTGTGATCTCAAATCATATGAATATGTGAGTGATGGCATTTTCTTATTTAATCAAAATAAAATTAAGACAAACTTTTTTGTAAGAACGATATCAACATTTAATAAATTGCTTTTTAATATTGAAAAAGGAAATTTTGACTTTCTTTCAAATTTTGGACTCTATCTGAATAACTTTATAAAAGGTGAAAACAAGGTCAAATAATATAATATTTCTATATGCTGAGGTAACACCATATTTAATGGGCTGTATCAAACACTTCAGCTCTATGTATCCTCAATATAATATTATAGTATTTTATCTTGATGTTTTTAGTAATATAAAAATTAATAAAACGAAACAATACAAATTTATTCCCAAAACAAAATTTAAATCCAGAAGTAACCTTTTAGATTATGTTATAAAACTTAATCCAGCAATAATTTTAATTTCGGGAAGGATGGATAATGACTATTTATTTATCGCAAAAAAATTAAAAAACAAGGTGTTAAGAGTAACTCTTCAAGACACCATGTTTCAAAAAACATTAAAACAATTATTCCAAAGAATCTTTAGTCGATTCCTTTATAAAAGATATTTTGATAAGTTTTGGGGAGTTGGAAGCCAACAAACAAAATTTGCAAAATCACTAGGATACAAAACAAATAACATACATAAAGGATTTTATGTAGCTGACAAAATTTTTTTTAATAATTATGTAAAGATCGTCATTAAAGAAAATTTACAGTTTCTGTTTATTGGCAGATTAGTTAAAGAAAAAAATATCTTAATTCTTGCTAATGCAATAGAAACAATTAATATTCAAAGATCTACAAAACATAAACTTATAATTATTGGTGAGGGATATCAGTATAATAATTTGAAAAAAATTAATTGTGTAGAGTTGATGGGATTAAAAACTCAAGAAGAAATAATTTCTATTGCAAAAAAATGTAATGCTTTTTGTTTACCCAGTATTTACGAGCCATGGGGAGTAGTTCTTCATGAAATGGCTGCTCTTGGCCTTCCAATTTTATCTTCAAATAAGTGTGGATCATCACATGATTTGGTAGAAGATGGGTATAATGGATTTAAGTTTAATCCATATAGTTTTGTGTCAATTCAAGAAAGCTTAATAAAGTTCATAGATTTGAGTATAGATAAAAAAAAACAATTCGGTTTTAACTCCAATAAATTAGCAAAAGAATTAAATCATAAAAACTGGAACAAAACTTTAATCTCACTTTTAAATTAATATAAAATGATAATTGGTATAGATGCATCAAATATTAGAATAGGAG
>JAYPSX010000005.1:8475-17169 GCA_038133315.1 Hyphomicrobiales bacterium | reverse complement strand
GCAGAGGAAGCAGTAAGCATCGGTTTGATTAACAGAGTTGTTCCAAAAGCTAAATTAGAAGAAGAAACACAAAAGTGGGCTGAAGGATTAATAGAACGAAGTGGGCAAACAATTAGACAAACCAAAAAATCACTCAACCATGACTCCGATACACTATATGCAAGTTGGCAGCATGGAATGGAACTTCTAGCGCACGTTTGGGGATCAGAAGAGTCACTAGAAGGAATGAATGCATTTCTTGAAAAGAGAAAACCAAACTTCCAGCAGTTCCGTGAAAGAAGAAGAGAAAATGTTGAAGCATATCTTGATGGTCTTGCTAATGATGAAAATGAAAGACCAAAATAAAAAAAACGGTCAATTGATATGAGTGAAAATAAAAATGGACCACTAAGTGGTATCAGAGTCCTTGATTTGAGTAGAATTTTAGCTGGTCCATTTTGCACTATGAATCTTGGGGATATGGGTGCAGAAATTATTAAAATTGAACAACCTGGAAAAGGGGATGATACAAGATCTTGGGGTCCCCCATTTGCTGGAAGTGAGGCGGCATATTTTCTTGGAATTAACAGAAATAAAAAAAGTGTTACCCTGAATTTGAAATCAGAGGAAGGCATAAAAATACTCAAAAAACTTTTAAAAAACTCTGATGTATTGATTGAGAATTTTAAATTTGGAACAATGGACAACTTCGGTATCACAGATGAGTGGCGTCAAAAAGAGGCACCTCAGCTAGTTCATTGTCAAATTACTGGTTACGGTGGGAGAGGTCCACGTGGAAAAAGACCTGGTTATGATTTTCTACTTCAAGCAGAGAGTGGATTAATGAGTATCACTGGAGAAGAAAATGGTGATCCAATGAAAGTTGGTGTCGCATTAGTTGATGTCTGCACTGGTATGAATGCTACAATCGCAATTCTCGGAGCTCTAAACTCGAGGAACATATCCGGTAAAGGACAGAAAGTTGAGACAAGTCTCTACACCACAAGCATCTCTATGCTTGTTAATGTTGCTGCAAATCATCTTGTTAGCGGAAAGCCAGCTCGAAGATTTGGGAATGGGCATCCAAATATTGTGCCATATAGAACATTTGATGCCATCGATGGTAGTATTGCAATTGCTGTAGGTAATGATTTACAATTTTCTAAATTTGCATCCTGCCTTGGAAGGGATGATTGGGCAAAAGACAAAAGATTTATAAAAAATGCTGACCGGGTTATAAATCGAAGCCTTATTGATAAAGAAATACAAGATGTAATTGGTACAAAAAAAGTCGATGAATGGTTAGAGAAATTATTAAATTCTAACATTCCTGCAAGTGCTGTGAACTCCGTTGAGAGTGCTCTCTCCGATGAACAGACTCTAGCAAATGATATGGTTGTAAGTGTAAATCACTCAGAAGCTGGAGTTTTAAAAATGTTGGGTGTTCCATATAGATTTTCTGATACACCAGCAACAATCAATAAGGCTCCACCGCTACTTGGCGAGGATAACAGAGAAATTCTTCAATCAATAGGTTATAATAATGATCAAATTGATTCACTCATAAAATCAGAAGTAATTTAGCAAATAAATAATGATTGAAAAGTTATCAAACTTACAAGATGTGATTAAAAATAATGTTTCATCTGATGATTTAATATTTATTGGTGGATTTGGTCACTTAATACCATTTTATTTAACGCATGAACTTATACGGCAAAATATTAAAAATTTGTCAATCTGTAGGTCTGGTGCTGATATTTTATTTGATCAATTGATTGCATCAGGCGTTATAAAAAAAGTTATTTTTGGTTACATTGGAAATCCAACAGTTGGATTATCTCATTCTTTTAATAGAGCCTACAAATCTAACTCGATTGAAATTGAAGAATGGACAAATCAGTCAATAATCATGAGATTACACGCCGCTCGAATGGGTGTTGATTTTGTGCCTTCAAAAATTCTACAAATTGGCGATTTACCTGAAAATATTAAATACCTTAAAAAGGTTATATCTCCATATACGGGTCAAGAATATTCAGCAATTCCCTCATTAAAACCAGATGTGGCATTAATACATGCACAGCAGGCCGATAAATATGGAAATGTTCAGATGTGGGGTATTGACGGTGATACTGTTGAGGGAGCATTAGCATCGGATCGGATAGTAGTTAGTGTTGAAAGAATTATAAATAATGAAGAAATAAAAGAGTCACCTGGAAAAACGATTATTCCATCTCACAGGGTCACAAATATTATTGAGCTTCCGTGGGGTGCATATCCATCTTACGTATCAGGTTTTTACTCAAGAGATGACGAGCATTATATTTCGTATGACTCTGTGTCAAGGGACGAGTTAGAACTAGGGAATTATCTTAAGGAATGGGTAATTAACGTAAATAATATCGAATTGTATATGGAAAAGATAGGTAAAGAAAATAGATTAACCCTACAAAAGGGTTTATGTGGGGTATTAGATGAAAGTTAATTACAGAGAAATTACCCCAGATAAACGGATAGCTATGATTGCAGCAATGGAATTAAAAGGTTACGGTTCATGTTTTGTGGGTATAGGAATTCCTTCAGATACTGCATGTCTTGCCAAGGATACAATTGAACCCAATATAAATTTAATCTATGAGTCTGGAGCTATTGGCGCAATGCCAAAAACAAAATCTTATTCAACAGGCAGCCCATCAATAGCACATGGATCAGATATGATCACAGATAGTTTCTCTGTTTTTTCTGATCTACAAGCGGGCAGAATTGATGTTGGACTGCTCTCAGCTGCTCAAATAGACATATATGGTAACTTAAATTCAACAGTTATAGGAGACTATCGAACTCCCAAGGTAAGAATGGTTGGCTCGGGCGGAGCGCATGATATTGCATGTTTAATTCCTAATTTAATTATTCTTATGCCTCATGATTCTAGAAGATTTGTTGAAAAAGTTGATTTTATAACAAGTCCAGGCTCTGGATCGGCATTTGATAAATTGAGAAAAAAATATCAGTTAGGAAGAGGCCCATCAATTTTAATAACGGATAAAGCTAAATTTGTCATGTCTCCAAGTGGTTGGAAATTGGATAGTGTTCTTAATGATTTTACCTATGAAGAAGCTGTCGAAGGTATCCCTTGGAAATTAACTGAAAATAATAATAAAATAAAGATTGATCAAAATATCTTGAACAAAGTTGATAGTATTAGTGGTTTATGACCTCATTAATACTCTTTGATGTAATATTAATAATTGTGTCAGCATCATTTTTGGATAAACAAAAAGCAGGAGCAAATCCGATAGTGTCCCCGGATGGCATTGCTCTTGCAAGAATACCATTAACTGCCATTTTAGAAACAATCTCTTGAGCCAAAGCCCCTTGATTATCATAGAATATTCTATTCTTTTTATCTTTCACCAGCTCAATAGCTGATAGGAGTCCCTCATATCTAATATCACCCACGTTTGGATGATCAATAAATGTCTCCTTCAGTTTTTGATTAAAATACTTTGCAATTTCTGAACCTTTCTTAATCAGAGTATTTTTATTAATATAATTTAGGTTTGCTACTGCGGCTGCACAAGAAATTGGGTGAGCTGAGTATGTGGATCCATGGGTGAAGACACCATTTTTATCTGTTCCGTCTCTTATGACATCATAAATTTCATTTGATATAATAGAGCCAGACAAAGGAGCATAGGCAGATGTGATACCCTTTGCAACAGTTATTAAATCTGCTTTTATATCATAATAATTACAACCAAACATTTCACCTATTCTTCCAAAGCCGGTAATAACCTCATCTGCAATGAATGAAATATTATATTTTTTAAGTACCTTATCTATGCAATTCCAATAAGTCTTTGGCGGTGGAATCAATCCACCGTTACCCATTACTGGTTCTGCTATGAATCCTGCAACTGTTTCTGGGCCCTCAATTAGTATTATTTCTTCTAATTTTTCAGCGCAATAGTTTGAGAATTCTTCTTCAGTTTGATCTAAATTATTTCTGCGAAAGTAGTTTGCTTCTTCAGTATGTAAGAAATTACTCAATGGAAGTCCAAAGTTTTTATGGTAGTTTTTAAGGCCAGTCAAACTTCCAGTAATTATACCTGATCCATGGTAAGATCCGTTCCTAGAAATAATTTTTTTCTTCTCAGGTTTTCCTATCAGATTGTTGTAATGCCAAAGTAATTTGATATTTGTTTCGTTTGCATCTGAACCCGTCAATCCAAAATATATCTTACTCATATTTTTGGGGGCTAAATTTACAACCATATTAGATAATTCAATAGATGCTTCAGTACTATTCCCATAATATGCATGATAGTAAGCTAAATTTTCAGCCTGTTTTTTTATTGCATCAATAATTTCAGTACAACCATATCCAACATTTACACAATATAAACCAGAAAAGGCATCTATGTATTCTTGACCATCGGAGTCTTTTATCCTTACACCATTCGCAGACTTCATAATCCTGGCCGGTATCTCACCTCTTTCAAACTTAGCTAGGTGAGTTAAGGGGTGGATAAAATTTTCTTTATCTAACGAGGACAATTTATTTTTATACATCTTTAAATTTGAAATTTCACATTATTGAAACATCATATGGTATAATGTTTCTGAAAATCAACGATAATAATTAAAGGATAGAAGTAATGAATATTTTTCCAGAACTAAAAGAAGCTACGGCTAACAGGGATTTTGATAAATTTAGTAGTTATATTCACGATGAATATACATTTGTAAGACACCAATCTGGCACAACAATGAATAGAGAGGAAACTCTCGGTATGATCAAAGGTTTTTTAGCGAGTGACAGTTTTACAATTGAACAGCACAGATGTGTATATGAAAATGAGGATATATTAGTTGACCATATGGTTGTTGCTTTTCCAGATAATACAAAAGAGGCAGTTCTTGCAGCTTACACAAAAAAAGATAATAAACTGTATAAGTGTGAAACAGGAGCGACTAAAAAAGGATAATTTAGTGTGGGTAAGTGATATCAACCTTAGGGATTAATAGGGATATGTTGGATATTATATGTAAGATGAAGTTTCGACTTACAGTCATCTTACCCACACAACTACATTACGAGACTATTTAAGAGTGGGATCACTTTTTTTCAAATATTTTTTCCTTCACCGTGGACATGTTTTTCAATATGTCTAGATGGTTTCTTTCCGTTAATATCCGTTCCAATTGGTAACCATGTACAAACATTTGTTGTTTGAGTCCAGATTGTTTTAGCTTCACCAGGGATGAAAAACTCTACAAATTCACAATTACTATTTTTTGTATAAAACCAATGGTTTTCATTTTCAAAATTATATAAGACATCGTATTTTGATAACTCATACTCTTTCCCATCAAGTACAGCAATAACATTGCCCTGTGTAATAAATTGATAATGTTCTGCACCCACATGGTAGTGCTCTGGGCAAGAAGTGTTTTTAGGGTAGATGATTAATTCTCCTTTAACACTGTCCGTATTAGCAAGCGTTTCAGAGAGTAAATAAACTCTTTTTCTGTCATCATGTTCAGATTTTAAGATAGGTTCATTTCCCCAGTTAATTATATTTATCTCCTGTTCAAAATTATCAGTAGGGGTCTTTTCGTGAATTTTATAATTTGGGATCTTTGTAAAAACCAAATTTGAAGCTTCTATTGCATCACAGTCTATATTTTTGTTTCCTTTGATGAAGATTATCTTATTTTCATCAATAACATTATCTTCAATGTTAATTGATCCTGATAATATTTGGATCCACATAACGTCATTTTCGCTATTTTTAATCGCTAAGTTTTTTTGAGCCGATAATTCAAAGTAATCTATTGTGATTCTTGAGTCTACTAAGTCCTGTCTAGTGATTAGATTTTTAAATTTAATTCCATCATCTTCAAATTTAAATTCTATGTCATTAAATTTCTTTATTATGGGCATATTTCACTCCTATTTGCACAAAGTTTCTAAAGAGGATATAATTTTTCTTGTATTAAGTAAACCTATAGAGATTTAATTACGTAAATTTGTTATAAAATGACTACAGAACTCAAATACACATTGATATTTTATGGTATCTTCCTCATTTCAGGGTATCTATTTAGAAAAGTAAAAGCAAATGATGAGGTTGTTATTGATGACTCTCTTCCATCAAACAGGATGGCTCATTACTTAGGTATAATCATAATAATATCCTTTGCGTGTGCAGTGACTATGACAGTCATTACGATTATGAAATTTTTTAATTAGGAGTTTAAATGTCATTTAGACCAGTTACAACAAAATCAAATCCAAAATCTGTTCTTGAAGGCGCGGGTGTCTCACTTGACAGAGTATTTGGTTTTGCAGATCCAGAAAAATTTGATCCTTTTTTATTATTGGATGATTTTAGAAATGAAGACCCGGAAAAATATAAAGCAGGATTTCCATGGCATCCGCATCGAGGAATTGAAACAATTACATATGTGCTTGAGGGAACAGTTGAACATAAGGACAGTCTTGGTAATACTGGGCTTCTTGCAGGTGGTGATGTACAATGGATGACAGCTGGTTCAGGAATCATGCACCAAGAGATGCCTCAAGGGAATGAAATTGGACAGATGCATGGATTTCAATTATGGGCTAATTTACCATCTGATAAAAAAATGACTTCTCCCAGATATCAAGACATAGATACTACAGGGATTCCAATAGTCGAAGATGATGATGGTTCAAAGATTAAAGTTGTAGTTGGCGATTACAGAGGAATATTAGGACCTGTTGATGGTATTGCGGCTGAGCCTCAGTTTTTAGATGTCTATGTGCCACCAAATACAAATAAATTACTGAAAATTGACACTTATAAAAGTACATTTGCATATGTATTTAGTGGTTCAGCTCATTTTCAATATGCTTCAGATCCTGTAGGCATCAAAGTAGAAAAAGAATTCAATGGGGAAGAATTCAATATTAGGGACTCATCAGGGAATAAGACTCTAATTTATTTTGACCCAGGAGAAAATGTTGTATTACATACTTTTGATGAAGGTGTAAGGTTCTTACTCGTTTCTGGTAAACCAATTAGAGAACCCATAGCATGGCATGGGCCAATTGTAATGAATTCAAGAGAAGAACTTATCCAAGCTATGCAAGATTTAAATACAGGAAACTTTATTAAATAGAAGAGAGAATTAAATGAACAAGAATAAATTATTTGTGAAAGCAGGATGTCCATTTTCCTACAAGTTTATTGTTTACCTTAATGAAATAAATAAATTAGATGATTTTGAATTACATGTTGCGCATGCTGATGAAGAGTCATACGAGGAAATAACAATGTATATTCTAGAAAAGTCAGGGCAAAAAGCAAGCTTTCCAACTGTTGAGTCGTCAGACGGTATATTTCTCGCAGGCTCTGATGAATTAATTGAGCATTTTTCTGGTGTTTATAGCGTCACCAGAGACAATATTGAAATGTTAAAATATTGGGAAAATAATATGATGCCAAGAATGAGAAATATTATGAAACAACTCAGAGAAGCAAAAGAAAAAATAACTGAATTAAGTGTATAGTTAATAAGTGTCTTCCATAAACCTCAATACAAGCATAGATATTTATTGCGAAAGGGTATCGTCTGATCTATTTGCAGAACCAATAAATTTTCTGTCCAATATCGCTTTTATTATTGCTTTTTATATTCTTCTTCGGAGATTAAAAGATTTATCCTTCGGCGATAAGGCACTAAAAAACTATTCAACTATTTTAACATACATAATCTTATTTATTGGTTTAGGTAGTTTCTTATTTCATGCATTTGGTAATTTGTGGTCTGCCTTTGCAGACACATTCCCTATAATGATATTTATACTTTTCTATCTTTACATTGCAGTTCGATTTTATCTTAAACAAAATAATTTTGTTGCAGCTACTGCCCTTATTATTTTTCTGAGCTTAAATATCTTGCTGGGGTATGCTGGTGTCGAGGAAATATCATCCTATTTAACTGCGCTGTTTGCTATGCTTCTCATATCAGTCATATCGCTTGTGAGAGATGAGACTGAAATCTCGAGGGGGCTTTTTATTACATCAATTATCTTCATAATTTCTCTGACATTTAGGCAACTTGATCATGTTGCTTGTTCTTATATATCATTTGGGACTCACTGGATCTGGCATATATTAAATGCGATATTACTATATAGTTTGGTTTTGTTATTCATTGAGAGGTTTAAGAAGTGAAATTTATTTTAATTTACACTACATGTTCTTCAGTGCACGAAGCGAACCGTATTTCTGAGATTTTGCTTAAAAATAATTTAATTGCCTGTTCGAACATATATCCTTCAATGATTTCTCTTTATAAATGGAATAATAAGATTGCCGAAGATGAAGAATGTACAATCATTATGAAAGCAATTGAAAAGAATTTTAATGAAATCAAAAAACAAATAAAAAAGTTTCATTCATACGAAATACCGTGCATTGTTGGTTTGCCTATTACTCAAATTGATGATGATTATGCAAATTGGCTCTTACAATCAACGACTACTGATACATGAACAGAAACTTATTTAAAAATATCAAGGATCACAAACTTTTTCAGGCAATTGTTGTATTTGCCATTATATTATCTGCGCTTTTGGTTGGTGCATCCACATATAATATACCTCCGAGTATTCTATTTATTCTTCATGCCTTTGATGTATTAATAACTCTTTTTTTTGTG
>JAYPSX010000005.1:5669-8375 GCA_038133315.1 Hyphomicrobiales bacterium | reverse complement strand
TGACACTTTCAAGTTGGGAGAATGTGATGTTACCAATGCAAGAAATATTTTGGTGGGCATGGATATATTTTTATAGTTTTGTAGCGATTGGTTCCATAACAATACTAAATCTTATAATCGCAGTGTTGGTTGATGTAATCACAAAATCTCATGATTGAAAAAAAAATTAAACTATGATATAATCCCTTACGTTGTATTGGTTAAATAATCTAACACGCTAGTGGTACGATAAATGTTCCACTAGCAATCTTTTTTCTATTTATGAGCAAAAATAAAATTAGTGTAATATATAATGAATCCTGTTCTATTTGTAGAATGGAAATCAATCATTATAAAAAGCAAAGTTCAAAGAACCTAGAGTTCATTGACTTAAATGATAGAAATTTACCAGAGAATATAAAATTAAAAAATAAGGCAGATATCCTACGAAGATTGCATGTGTTTGATGGTAATCAATTCCATATTGGAGTTGATGCATTTGCTCTAATTTGGGGGAATTTAGATAAATATAAGTTCCTTAAAAAATTACTTGAGTACAAAATAATTTATTTTATAGCTTTTTATATATATGAAGTTTTATCATTTCTACTTTATCTAAAAAATAGAAGGCAGCTAAATGAATAAAGAATTGCCCCAAAAAATTTGTCCGATTTGTAACCGACCATTTTCCTGGCGTAAAAAATGGAAATTAAATTGGGAGGAAGTGAAGTACTGTTCAAAACGATGCAGGCAGGAAAAAAATAGATAGTTGTTAATGATAAAGAACATCTAGTTCTTTTTTATATTTTTCAATAACTTTGAACCTTCTAACCTTCATTGATGGCGTCATCATCTCATTCTCAATTGTAAATTCTTCATCAATTAGCACATAATTTTTAATTTTTTCAATTGCTGAGAGACTTCGATTAACCTTTTCAATTGAGTTATCGATAATTGTTTTAGTTTTTTCCTTATTTTCATTTATATCCATATCAGTGACAATAATTGCAACAAGATATTTTTTACCATCGCCAAAAACCATTGCTTGTGAAATTCCTTCTTCCATAATTAATAGTGATTCAATCTTTGTAGGAGAAATATTATCACCGCCAGAGTTAACGATAATATCTTTCATACGATCCGTAATAACTAAGTAGTTATCCTTGTCAAACTCTCCAATATCACCTGTTTTTAACCATTTTCCATCAAAAGCAGATTTAGTTGCATTTTCATCTCTGAAATATCCATTCATTACATTCTCTCCTATAACAAGGATTTCGCCATCAGCAGATATTTTTACTTCTGTGTTTGGTAGTAAGGGCCCTACGGTATTAATTTTATTATGACCTGGGTAGTTTACTGAAATCACGGGCCCACTTTCTGTCTGCCCATAACCCTGATAGATTGGGATACCCAGCGAGTAGAGTGAAATACCGACATCATAGTTTAGAGCAGCTCCCCCCGAAATTAATCCGACGAGACGTCCACCAAATCTATTGCCAGTTTTTTTTCTAACAAGTTTGGATAGTATCTTGTTGTAGATAGATTTGAATATGGGTAGTTTTCCTTTTTCGTAATGTTCTCTACCAAGAGCTATAGTGTCATAAAAAAGTTTTTGTTTAATTTTACTTTCTTTACTCATTTGCGTAGAAATTCTTTGAAGTAAGTTTTCATAAAATCTTGGTACTGCAGACATCAGGTGGGGTTTTACTTCAGCTAAATTTTGCAGAAGTTTATCAATCCCTTCGGCATAGTATATCTGGTTTCCTGAATATAAATTATAAAATTGAAGTGTATGCTCATATGAATGCGATAATGGAAGCCAAGATAGGAATAATACATCTTCTATATGTTCTAATGCTGGTCTCAATATTTTATAGGCGCCCTCACAATTATGTAATATTGAACCATGGCTTAACATCACTCCTTTTGGGAAACCTGATGTACCTGATGTATATATAATACAAGAAAGATCCGTTCTAACTTTTCTATTTGACTCTAGTTCTATTAAATCAATTACATTTTCGCCAGCGTCCTTTTGTATATCACCCCAATTATGTAATTTTATATAATCAGATGCTTCGGTAACGAAATCATCTATAAGAATTACATGGATTGTTTTCTTTAATTTGTTTATTGCATTGGCAACCTTTTCAAACAAGGATTGGTTAGAAACAATCACAACCATAGACTCAGAATGATTGATAATATATTCATAATCTTGAGATGTTATAGTTGTATATGCTGGAACAGTTATACCATCTGCCGCCATTATAGCAATATCACTTATCTGCCATTCGGGTCTATTTTCAGAGACAAGCACGACCCTTGCATCATTTTTAATTCCAATTGATTTAAGATAGTTGGCGAGGTTATTTATTGCCTTGTAAGTTTGTATCCAGCTAATTGATACATAATCAGAATTTTGTTTTGACCATAAATATGGTTTATCTGAATTTGCTATAGATTTTTTTCTAAATACAGATAATAGGTTGTCATACTTTTGAACTTGTTCAGAACTCATTCAAAAAGTATGACATATTTTTTCTTGTCTGAAAAGTAGAGAGCTACTTATCTTTCTTTTCAGCTTTCTTAGCTGAATCTGCAGCTTTCTTTTCAGCTTTCTTAGCTGTATCTGCAGCTTTCTTTTCAGCTTTCTTAGCTGTATCTGAAGCTTTCTTTTCAGCTTTCTTAGCTGTATCTGAAGCTTTCTTTTCAGCTTTCTTA
>JAYPSX010000005.1:0-5569 GCA_038133315.1 Hyphomicrobiales bacterium | reverse complement strand
AGCTTTCTTTTCAGCTTTCTTAGCTGTATCTGAAGCTTTCTTTTCAGCTTTCTTAGCTGCATCTGAAGCTTTCTTTTCTTTTTTGCTCTCTTCTTTCTCAATTTTTTCTAGAAATTTAGATTTTTGCTTATCTGCATTATCGAAGGCCTTTTGCGCTAACTCAAGGAACTTATCATTATTCTTTTCTTCAGCTTTTAGGAGAAGATCATATCCTTTGGAAATAAATTTCTCTTCTATTTCATAAGCTTTCGTCAGATCATTAATCTGTTTTTTATTGTAATTATTTTCTATGATTAAAGAGAGATCATTAGAACTTATCAGAAGAACTCTGTCTTCCTTATCATAAACATTCTTTAAGGATCTATTAAGAGCATCTAGCTGTTCTTCATTTAGTTCGAGAAGTTGATTAGTTACGGCAGTTAGCTCTGAATTATATAAATCTTCAGTTTGGTTTATCTGATCTAGTAGAGTATTTAATTCACTTCCAGCTAATTCAAATAGCTCTAAGGCACTTGTTAAATTAGCTCTAGATATTTCAATATCCGCATTAAGTATATTAAGGGCATTTTCAATCTCAATTTGGGATAAAGATGTTGTTTCTAAATTTTGTAGATTTGCATCTATCAACAATTGTGTTTCACCTATAGAAGTTGATAAATCTGAAATATCTGACTCTGTTAAATCAATCCTATTTTGTATCTCAGCATATTCTGGATCCTCTGTAGAGAGAACAGAAAATATTTGTAGATAACCCTCCAGTTCAGATTCCTTTGAAAGAAGATTTAGATTCAAGTCGTTATAATTATTTTCAAGTAAATCTTGTTCTTGAGTTAAACTATCAATTGTTCCTTCTAACCCTATTAATTCTGATTCAATTTGCCTTTGTTCATCAATAAGAAGATTGTAGGCATCATTTATTGTATTATAACTTAATTCACTTTCATTATATGATGTCTGCAACGGATCAAGTTGCGGTTCAAGGGTTGACATCGTCTCATTATACAAGATTTGATCATCAGCTAGGAAGACCATTTGTAAATCATCATATATGTCAGCTTTAGCAATATTAAGTAAAGTTAATGGTAAAACTAATATTCCGGTTATAGTAAAAAATAATCTTTTCATCATTATTTTTCCTCCGTATTAAGTTAATTTTAAAATAAAAAGTAAATGAGATTTTAGGTTTTTTTGTGTCATATGTCAAATAAGTGCCTAAAATTTTGGCATTTGGTGGAGCCAGGGGGGCTCGAACCCCCGACCTCTTCGCTGCCAGCGAAGCGCTCTCCCAGCTGAGCTATGGCCCCATAATTAAGGAACATATCATATCATAATTTAAAATGTCTAATTTATTAATTACAATAATTTGGTAAGGGTAAATTTCTGGATTTTTCTGTTTCGAATTTCGCATATATTCCATCAGAGTATCTTTTACAATCTCTTGCGCAGCCACTTTCTACGATCTTTTCTTGCAAATCATAAATAATATTATTATTTGTTAATTTACATATCCCAACAAAACGATCATAGGTTTTATCTCCGGTCAATTCGCAGGAAATTGCATCTGATTTATGGATTATTTTTTTTGTGATAATTTTACAAGAATCATAAGTTAGATGACCTCTTTCCGCAGCTGATATTCCATTAAGTCTTATTTTAAGATCACAAACATTTATAGTATCTGCGTCAATTACAGTTACTTGATCAATAGAACATTTTATTTCTTCACTAAATGTATTTTGGATTGAAAATAAAAAAATAAAATAAATTATCAAAACCCTAAACATTACTTAATTCCTTTATTGGACTAGAAAAGTGATTATAATAACTAAATCCAAAAACTGTAAGTTAAATACATATGATTAAATCCGAGCGTGTAAAAAATATCATACTCATACTAGATAGAATTTATCCCAATCCACCCATACCACTTGATCATAGGAATATATTTGAACTTTTGATATCAGTGTTGCTTAGTGCACAATGCACGGACATTAGAGTGAACCAAGTAACACCGCACTTATTTAAATTAGCAGACAATCCCATTGATATGAATAAATTAGACATAGATAGGATCTATGAAATAATAAAGCCTTGCGGACTTGCTCCCCAAAAATCCTCAGCAATAAAGGAACTCTCAAAGATATTAATTGATGAGCATAATTGTAACGTACCATGTACATTTGAGGAGTTAGAGAGATTACCAGGAGTTGGACATAAAACAGCATCTGTTGTTATGTCTCAAGGACACGGCTTTGCTGCATTTCCTGTCGATACTCACATACACAGATGTGCTCAGCGTTGGGGGCTAACCGCTGGAAAGAATGTAATTCAAACAGAACGTGATTTGAAAAAAATATTTCCTGAAAATCTATGGAATAAGTTACATCTTCAAATAATTTTTTATGCCAGAGAATTTTGTCAAGCAAGGTCGTGCTTTGGTGTTGCGTGTGAAATTTGCAGAACTTGTTATCCAGATAGAAAACATCCAATAAAAGTAAATAAACCCTGAGGTTGTATTATTATAATCTTATCACATAGGTAATACGTTACATTACTATTGGAAAAAAAGAGGTACTAATGAATAAATTTTTTATGTTTTCGCTATCTGCTATTATTTTTTTAGCATTAAACAGTAATGTACAGTCAGCCCAGTTAGATATTGATATGCTAAATAAAAGAAGTGATGGAGAAAAAATGGTCTACTCACAAGATGTCGTATATATCAACTCAAATGATACAATCAACTGGTTACCAACATCACCTGGGCACAACATAGAATTCATAGCATATCCAGCTAATGCCGATGTACCGCAAAAGCCATCAAAAGTTGGAAAAGAATTCAGCTTTACATTCACTGAACCTGGCATATATTTATATCAGTGCTCACCGCATAAAAGTATGGGGATGATAGCACTAGTTGTTGTAAATGATGACACAAGTAACTTAGATGATGTAGCCTCTGCTAAGGTTGTCGGCAAAAGTAAGAATAAGTTAGAACAAATTATCTCAGGTTTGTAATTCATCGTTATTCATAAATAAATTGTATTATGGTCAAGATTGCAATCATTGGTGCGGGTATTTCTGGTTTAGCTCTTGCTAATACGATAAAAAATAGCGCAGACATTGAGCTTTTTGAAAAATCACGCGGTTTTGGTGGTCGCGTTGCAACAAGAAGAGCTGATGATTTCAATTTTGATCATGGAGCACAATTCTTTAAAGTGAAAACTCTAGAATTTCAAAATTATATTCAACCAATGGTTGATCAGAACATAATTGAACTATGGAAAGCACGATTTATAGAAATTATCGACGGTAAAATAACCAATAAGCGAACCTGGGGTAATGATCCAGCAAATTATGTTGGGAATCCGTCGATGAACTCAATTGGCAAATACATGGCTGAAGGTTTGAATGTTCAGTTATCTAAAAAAGTTGAAAAACTTTCTAAAGTAGATAAGTGGATTTTGTACGATGAAAATAATGAAGCCTTAGGAGAATATGATTGGGTTATCTCTTCAATACCTCCACTGCAGGCACAACAAATGATTCCAGATCTCAAAATAATATTTCCCAATATTAAAGAATATGAAATGCTCGCTTGTTTTTCACTTATGCTTGGCTATGAACAACCAATAGAATTAGACTTTGATGCAGCATTGGTTAAAGGATTTGATATTAGCTGGATTTCTGTAAATTCATCAAAACCTTCAAGAGATAATAATTATACTTTGTTGGTTCACTCCACAAATAAGTGGGCACAGGAAAATATTGATAAAGACCGTGATTGGGTAAAAGATTATCTATGCGACGAATTAAAGAAAATAATTCCTATAAAAACAGAAAAAGCTGAATATATTGGATTACAGGGTTGGAGATATGCGAATATTATGAAACAAAAAAAAGGATTCGAATATTTCTTAAATCATGAAAACCAAATTGGTTTGTGTGGGGACTGGTTTATTCAGGGACGTATTGAGGCCGCCTATATAAGTGGTGCGCATTTAGGTAGAGAATTATTGTCACATATCGGGTAGTTATACTTTATTCCAGTACTCTAAAATTTTTGAATAAGCTTTTTTCCCATTTTCCGCTCTTTGCTCGGATGTCACATCGCCCCAATCATAAATTGCCCTTTTGTAAGCTGGTCTTGATTTTATTCTATCATACCAATCATCAAGATATTTCATATTCTTCCAGAGGGGCCTCATCATAAAAGAATCCAGCCTATGAAGATAAACAACGAAAGAAATATCTGCTAGTGAGTATGTTTCACCTGCAAGCCAATTGTGGGTTGATAGATAGGAGTTCATTTCTGTAAAAAGTAATTTGAATTCTATTATTGCCTCTTCAAGAAGTGGAGACTCTATTCCCAATTGAATATTTATTTGATCATTTTTTTTGCGAACTTTATCTTTCATTTCTGAGTAGTATTTTTCTATCTTTTTTGGGTCTTTCTTTTTGTAAATATGTCTGTTTACAAGACAAACTCCAATTGTCCGGCTTGCGACATGTATACCTTCATCAATTTTTCTCATCCATAATCGCATTTGTGCAAGATCTCGAGAATTTTCAGGTCTAAGTGTTGGTATTCCTCCAAATGTATCTTCAAGGTATTCTATTATTACTTGTGACTCTGGTATTGCGATATCATTATGTATTATGACTGGAACAAGACCCTTGGGGTTTAACTTATGGAAATTTTCTGGCAGTTGGTCAATATCACCCAATGCAGTATCAACAATGACACTTTCCCAAGGTAAGCCCTTTTCTTCAAGATAAAGCCTTACTCTTTGAGCGGCACTTGTCCTATCGTAGTGGAATAATGTCAGCATTATTAGAGTTCTTTGGGTGGTGTATTAAGGTTAATACTGATATTTTTTCTTTGGGTAAAACTATCCAACATTCCTTCTAACGAAAATTCTCTTCCAAGACCTGATTGTTTATAACCACCATAGGAATGTCCGGGTACTTGACCTAAACCTTGATTTACCTGTACCCAACCAGACTCTATTGAGTGTGCGGCATTAATGCCTCTTGTTATATCTCTTGTCCAAACATAGGCGGCTAGACCATAGTGACTCTCATTTGCCATTTTGATGACTTCATTTTCATCCTCCCAAGGTATAGCGACAAGGACTGGTCCAAATATTTCTTCTTTTGCCAAACGCCATTCATTAGATTTATTACGAAATATGGTTGGTATTGTAAAATATCCCTCACTTAAAGGACCATCTTTTGGAGGAAGCCCTCCACATATTACCTCTGTTTCTTTATTATTTAGGCCATCTTTAATATAATCACAAACTTTAGTATACTGTTTGTTATTTATGATTGTTCCCATATCAGTCTTATCGTCTAGAGGATCCCCAATTATTAATTTATCTAATTTATTTGCTAATTGCTCAATAAAGCTATCAAATATTCTTTTATGTAAGAACAGCCTTGATCCTGCAGTACAAGATTGGCTTTGTCTTGTGAAACGCATTGCACCGATTATTCCATCAACTGTCCAATCTTCGTTTACATCAGGATACACGATTGATGGACTTTTTCCGCCAAGTTCAAGTGA
>JAYPSX010000004.1:12247-19728 GCA_038133315.1 Hyphomicrobiales bacterium | reverse complement strand
AATATACACTAGCATTTTTAGCTTTAAATCTTTATAAATATTATGTATTTATATTTATTCAATTATCTATATTTTCATAAGTTATCTGGAGAACGGATGTTTAAATACTACGAAAATAATGTCAAAAAAGCTATCCAAAATGGTGTTTATGATCCTAGTAATGAACACGATGCATGTGGCATTGGCTTCGTTGCTAACATAAAAAATAATGCGTCCCATCAAATAGTCAAAGATGGTTTGGCAATCCTCGAGAATTTAACTCATCGTGGTGCAGTAGGCTCAGATCCAAAAGCGGGGGATGGTTGTGGCATTCTTACTCAAATCCCTGATGAATTTTTAAGAAAAACATCCAAAGAATTAGGGTTTAATCTACCAAAAATAGGTGAATACGGTGTAGGAAATTTGTTTCTACCAAAAAATGATAAGAAGAGAGCTGACTATATAGAAAAAATTAAAACTTTAATCTCTGAGGAAAATCTCGAAATTATCTCTATGAGAGATATACCTGTAAACAACCAAGGTTTAGGTTATTCAGTAAAACCTACCGAACCACTTCATATACAGCTTTTCATTAAATCAAGCACCCCCTTACCGGATCAAGACTCGTTTGAAAGGAAACTATTTGTTGCAAGAAAGAAAATATACAGCACTTTTATGGGCGAAACTGACAAACCTATTGAAGACTTTTACATGTGTTCTCTCTCATCTAGAACTCTACTATATAAAGGTATGCTCCTTGCAGACCAGCTATCAGAATATTTTCTTGATTTAAATGATGAGTCTTTCAAGTCTGCTCTAGCATTGGTTCATCAAAGATTTTCTACAAACACATTTCCAACATGGAGTTTGGCTCAGCCTTTCAGAATGATATGCCATAATGGAGAGATAAATACCCTCAGGGGGAATGTAAATTGGTTGAGGGCTAGGTTATCCACCCTAAAATCAGATTTACTGGGTGATGATATAAAAAAAATATGGCCTATTGTTGTAGATGGCCAATCAGACTCAGCTTGTTTCGACAACGTATTAGAACTGCTTGTAAACAGTGGCTATTCTATATCACACGCTATGATGACGATGATACCTGAAGCTTGGACAGGTAATAATATTATGCCACCAAATAGGAAAGCTTTTTATGAGCATCAAGCTTCAATGATGGAGCCATGGGATGGTCCAGCCGCTATAGCTTTTACAGATGGCAAACAAATTGGTGCTACTTTAGACCGAAACGGATTGAGACCAGCTAGGTACTTTATTACTGACGATGATAGAGTAGTGCTGTCTTCAGAAATGGGTGTGCTTCCAGTAAAAGAAGAGAATATTATAGAAAAATGGAGACTACAACCTGGCAAGATGCTGCTCATCGATTTAGAAAAGGGACAGATAATAGCAGATGATGTGATAAAAGAAGAAATGGCTAATGCTCATCCATATGAAGAGTGGCTTTCAAACAGTCAGATAATACTTGAGGACTTACCTCCAGCAAATCAAGGTACTCAATATGTAAATAAAGACCTATTGAGTTTGCAAAAGACTTTTGGCTACACTCAAGAGGATCTTAAATTCCTTTTATCTCCAATGATTACAACTGGACAAGAGGCAATCGGCTCAATGGGTAATGATGTGCCAATATCATCTCTCTCTGATAAATCAAAATCACTTTTTACTTATTTTAAACAATTATTTGCCCAAGTTACAAATCCACCAATTGATCCGATTAGGGAGGAGTTGGTTATGTCACTCGTCTCATTTATTGGTCCTAGACCGAACCTGCTTGACCCTCATAAAAACTCAACACTTAAACGACTTGAAGTAAGACAACCAATTTTAACAAATGAAGACCTCGAAAAAATTCGTTACGTAAGTGAACTTTCCGAAAATTATTTCAGGACAAGAACTTTAGATATAACTTTTGCTAATAATCCATCAGGAGTTGATTTAGAAAAAATTCTATTGAAATTATGTGAAAAAGCAGAGGCAAAAGTTAAAGACGGTAATAATATAATAATCTTATCTGACAGATATACATCCGAAAATAGGGTACCAATACCAGCCCTTCTAGCCACCTCAGCTGTTCATCACTACCTGATAAAAAAGGGCTTGAGAACTTCCGTGGGCATCGTTGTTGAAACAGGGGAAGCTAGGGAAGTTCATCATTTCTGTGCATTGGCAGGCTACGGGGCGGAAGCAATAAATCCATACTTAGCATTTGAAACAATTGAACAAATCAGAAATACACTTGATGAAGAAATTTCAAAAGAGGAATCTCAAAAAAGATTCATTAAGGCAATTGACAAAGGCATACTTAAAGTTATGTCAAAGATGGGTATATCAACTTATCAATCATACTGTGGAGCACAGATATTTGATGCTATTGGTTTAGATCAGTCTGTCATTGATAAATACTTTACAGGCACTCACTCAAAGATTGGTGGGGTTAGTATAGACGATATAGCAAAGGAGAGTATAGCTAGGCATGAAAGTGCTTATAACAGCCCTGATATCTTAAAAATTACTCTAGATATTGGGGGGGAATATGCACAGAGGAATCGCGGTGAGGATCACGCCTGGAATTATAATACCATTAGCGCATTACAACACGCAGTAAGAGGTAATGCTCAGGATGAATACAATCGTTATGCCAATGAAATAAATGAACAAGATAAAAGATTGCTAACGATTCGTGGCTTAATGAAAATCAAAAAGGCTGAAGAAGACAATCGTAAGAGCTTATCTTTAGAAGAGGTAGAGCCTGCCAAAGAAATTGTTAAAAGATTTGCTACAGGCGCTATGTCGTTCGGTTCAATAAGTAGAGAGGCACACACTAATTTGGCTATTGCTATGAATAGAATTGGTGGAAAATCAAATACTGGTGAGGGTGGGGAAGAGGTTGATAGATTTAAACCTATGTCTAATGGTGATTCGATGAGATCTGCTATCAAGCAAGTGGCATCAGGAAGATTTGGTGTTACTGCTGAATATTTAACAAATTCTGATATGATCCAAATAAAAATGGCACAAGGAGCAAAACCTGGTGAGGGAGGACAACTTCCAGGTCATAAAGTTGATGCAGTTATAGCTAAAGTTAGGTACTCAACACCGGGAGTAGGACTTATTTCACCTCCACCCCATCATGATATTTATTCAATAGAAGACCTCGCTCAGCTAATATATGACCTTAAAAATGCAAATCAAGAAGCACAAATCAGTGTAAAACTCGTATCTGAAGTTGGTGTTGGAACTGTAGCAGCTGGGGTAGCAAAAGCAAAATCCGATCATATAACAATATCCGGTTACGAAGGGGGTACTGGTGCTAGTCCACTAACTTCCATTAAACATGCGGGATCACCATGGGAGATCGGAATTAGTGAAACTCACCAAACATTAGTCCTCAATAAATTGAGAAATAGAATATCAGTTCAGGTTGATGGAGGTTTAAGGACAGGTAGGGATGTTATAATCGGGGCTTTACTCGGCGCAGACGAGTTTGGTTTCTCCACCGCTCCACTAATTGCTTCGGGATGCATAATGATGCGAAAGTGTCACCTAAACACTTGTCCTGTAGGAATTGCAACTCAAGATCCAGAGCTTAGAAAGAGGTTCACTGGAGCTCCAGAACATGTAGTCAATTATTTCTTTTTTGTGGCAGAAGAAGTTAGGAAGTATATGGCAGAAATGGGGTTCAAAACCTTTAATGAGATGATTGGTCAAAGTCAAATGCTAGACAAAAAAGATGTAATTTCACAGTGGAAAGCAAAAGGAATTGACCTCTCAAAGATACTCTACAAGCCCGAGACCGAAGTAAATGAGAAATTATATAATTGTGAAGTTCAAGACCATAACCTTAACTCAGTTCTTGATGTTGATCTCATAAAAGAATCAAAAAATGCAATAGATAAACAAGAACCAATATTTATAGAAAAGATAATAAAAAATGTTGATAGAACTACTGGTGCAATGCTGTCAAATCAGATAGCAAAAAAATATGGGCACAAGGGACTGCCTGAGGATACGATTCATATAAAATTTGTTGGGACATCAGGGCAAAGTTTTGGTGCTTTTGTGTCACATGGTGTCACTATGGAACTTATTGGAGAAGCAAATGACTATGTTGGTAAAGGACTATCAGGAGGTAAATTAATTATTTATCCAAATTCTAAATCTAAGATAAATCCTAGTAATAGTATGATTGTAGGAAACACAGTACTCTATGGTGCAATCAGTGGAGAGTGCTATTTCAGAGGGATAGCAGGGGAACGTTTTGCTGTGAGAAATTCAGGCGCAATTGCAGTCATTGAAGGTACAGGAGATCATGGATGTGAATATATGACGGGAGGATGTGTTGTAGTTCTTGGTAAGACAGGAAGAAATTTTGCTGCAGGGATGTCAGGCGGTGTTGCATATGTTCTTGATGAAGACGGTGAATTTAGCAAGAGATGTAATTTATCGATGGTAGAGTTAGAGCCAATAGCTTCCGAAGATGATTTATTGGAAAGGCTTCATCATCATGGTGGTGATCTTGAAACAAAAGGTAAAGTTGATGTTCTAAAATCTATGACAAAGTTTGATGATGAAAGAATATACAAGCTAGTATCAAATCACTTCAATTATACAAATTCAGAAAAAGCGAAACAAATTCTTAATAATTGGGAGCAATATCTGCCAAAATTTGTTAAAGTTATGCCTGTTGATTACAGACGAGCATTGGTTGAATTAGAAGGTAAAACACTCGAGACAGTAAAATAATTCAAGAAGGAAATTCAATGGGAAAAGTTACAGGATTTTTAGAAGTTGACAGAAGGGATCGGAAGTATAAACCTGCTGCTGATAGGGTAAGAAATTTCAAGGAATTTGTTATACCTTTAGGTGATGCTGAAACACAAAATCAAGCATCCAGATGTATGGATTGTGGGATACCTTTTTGTCATAATGGATGTCCCGTAAATAACCAGATACCCGATTGGAATGATCTTGTTTATAATGGAGATTGGAAATCTGCAATAGATAACCTTCATTCTACAAATAATTTTCCTGAATTCACCGGAAGAATTTGTCCTGCTCCATGTGAAGCTTCGTGCACATTAAATATTACTGATGAACCAGTTACAATTAAGACGATCGAGTGCGCGATTGTAGATAAAGCATGGGAGATGGGATGGATAAATCCACAAATACCTCAAACAAAAACTGGAAAAAAAGTTGCAATAATCGGTGCTGGTCCAGCTGGGTTAACAGCAGCGCAACAACTAGCAAGGCAAGGGCATGATGTAAATTTATATGAAAAAAATTCAAAAGCTGGTGGGCTACTACGATATGGTATCCCAGATTTTAAAATGGAAAAACATCACATAGATAGAAGAATAGAACAGATGGAATTAGAAGGTGTAACTTTTCATTTTAATCAGAATATTGGAACGGACTCTGATATAAATGAAATCATTCAAAAATATGATGCAGTTATACTTACTGGTGGATCAGAAAAACCTCGCGATCTTCCTATTCTAGGTCGGGACTTAGATGGTATTCATTTTGCAATGGATTTTTTGCCTATGCAGAACAGAGAAAACTCATTAGAAATTAGTCATAACGAGAAAACAATCAATGCAAATGGGAAACACGTTGTTGTGATTGGTGGTGGCGATACAGGATCTGATTGTATCGGAACTTCGTTCAGACAAGGTGCTTTATCGGTTACTCAACTAGAAATAATGCCAGAACCTCCAGAAAAAGAGAATAAGGCATTAACATGGCCTAATTGGCCATTAAAAATGAGGACGTCTTCTAGCCAGGCGGAAGGTGCTTTGAGAGATTTTTCAGTAATGACTGAAAGTTTTACTGGAGTAGATGGTAGACTCACGGCGCTGAATTGCATAAGAGTAGATAATTCAATGAAAAAAATTGCCAATTCAGATTTTGAAATCAAAGCAGACCTTGTTTTATTAGCAATGGGTTTTGTTCATCCTTTGCATGAAGGTTTGGTCAAAAACAGTGGTGTTGAATTGAATGATAGAGGCAATGTTAATGCTAATGATTTTGATTATCAAACAAATAAAGAAAAGGTTTTTGTTGCTGGTGATATGAGGAGAGGTCAATCACTTGTTGTTTGGGCTATAAGAGAGGGCAGGCAAGCCGCACACTCCGTTGATAAATTTCTAATGGGTAGTACAAAATTACCAAGATAATTGATAAAAACATCTCTTGACTTTCCCTTAATTGGGAAATATTAGTAACTAGGATAGAAAAATGAAAGTAAAGAATTCACTCAAATCACTTAAAAATAGACACCGCGCGAATAGAGTAGTTCGTCGAAAGGGTCGTCTATATGTTATTAATAAAGTTAATAAGCGTTTCAAAGCAAGACAAGGTTGATAACATTTATCAATGATAAATGATCCGAAATCAACTTATAAGCCATACAACTTAAACAAAGTCGAGAATTCAAACATAATATTGCTTTGTGATCATGCATCTCAATATATACCATCAGAATACAAAGATTTGGGGATTTCAGAAAAACTTCTAAACGAACACATATCATATGATATTGGTGCTGCAAATTTAACAGCTAAAATTTCTGAAATAATAAGAGCCAATTCTTTATTATCACACTTCTCACGATTATTGATTGATCCAAATAGAGGTATAGATGATCCAACCCTAATTATGAAATTTGCTGACCAATTTATAATCCCAGGTAATATGAATCTAACTTCCGATCAGATTAATCAAAGAATAGAAAGTTTTTACAAACCCTATCATAATCAAATAACGAGTATGATAAATTATCTGATAAGCAAAAATGAAGTGCCAATATTAATATCCATCCATTCATTTACACGTAATTTCAGGAGTGACATTAGACCTTGGGAAATATCTGTACTCTGGGATACTGACGATAGAATATCAACCCCAATGTTATCTATTTTGAGAAGAGATAATAAATATGTGATAGGTAATAATGAGCCTTATAAAGGTTATCTTAAAGGGGATACATTACATACACATGGTACATCCAGAGGGATACCTCATGTTCTTATTGAAGTAAGGAACGATTTGATTGCTAGTAATGATGGACAAAAAAATATTGCAAAATACCTTGCAGGTATTATTGAAGAGATTTTAAATGAATTTAGTAGTCAAATTAATACTATTCAGAACTTTGGAACCAAAACATTTTAATGGAGATATAAATGGAAAGTGAACATAAGATAAAATCACAGGTATTTGATCGTCTAGTGGCGCACTTAAGGGCAAATACGGATTTACAAAATATTGATCTAATGAATTTAGCTGGCTTTTGTAGGAATTGTCTTGCGAAATGGTATACCGAGGAAGCAGAAAAGCAGGGTATATCAATAGATTATGAAGAATCTAGAGAACTTATCTATGGAATGACTTATACTGAATGGAAAGAGAAATATCAAAAATAAATTTTAATTCTAATCAAAATTGACAATAGCTACGTTACATCAATAGGAAAA
>JAYPSX010000004.1:0-12147 GCA_038133315.1 Hyphomicrobiales bacterium | reverse complement strand
GATAATGTAAGAAAATACAAACCACATCAATTAACGGATGAAATAGAACAGATATTTCAAGAAAAAAGTATCACTTCATTTTCTGCCTGGAATAGGTTATTTGATCAAACAATTTCAAATATGAAGGTTAATTTAAATGGCGAAGAAAAAAGCCTTGAGGAAGCATTAAATAAACTACTTTCCTCCCTAGAAGAGGATAGAAAAACTGCCTTTTTGGCTGTAACAAAAAAGCTTGAAGAGAATGCATCGCTTTTTACACACATTATGAATACAATTTGCCAGGATAAGTCTATTTCTGATAAATGGAGAAAATATGACTATTCTGAACAATCAAGGCATCTTGCAAATAATATTGAAGAAAATGTTGTTAATGCATTAGTAAATACAGTGGAAAATAGCTATGAAGAAACAAGCCATAGGTATTATAAATTAAAATCAAAGATTTTAGGAAAGGAATTTCTGGAGAGCTGGGATAGAAATGCTCCATTGCCAGACTCAAACGTAGAAGAAATCAATTGGAATAATGCAAAGGACATTGTAATTGGAGCATATGAAGAATTTTCGCCAGATATCGCAAATATAGTAAAAGATTTTTTCGATAAAAATTGGATTGATGCGAGGATTTCTGATGGAAAAGTTACTGGTGCTTTTGCACATCCCGTAACAACAGACACCCACCCTTATATATTAATGAATTATCAAGGAAAACCCAGAGATGTCATGACCCTTGCACATGAATTGGGGCATGGAGTGCATCAAGTACTATCATCAAATTTAGGTCCACTATTGTCGGATACGCCCCTAACTCTGGCAGAAACTGCAAGTGTTTTTGGGGAAATGCTAACATATAAAAAGCTAATGAGTAATATTAGCAATGATTTTGACAAAAAAGTTTTATTAGCATCTAAAATTGAGGATATGATAAATACCGTAGTAAGGCAGGTATCTTTCTACAAATTCGAGCAGATAGTCCATAAAACCCGTAAGCAAGGTGAGTTAACAACAGAAGATTTAAATTCGATCTGGATAGATACTCAATCAAAGAGCTTAGGGCCAGCAATAAGATTGCATGAAAATCACAAATTCCTATGGTCATATATTCCACATTTTATTCATAGTCCATTTTATGTATACGCATACGCTTTCGGCGATTGTCTTGTAAATTCACTCTATGCAGTTTATGAAAATGATAAATCAGATTTTGTAACTAAATATATAAATCTACTGTCATCTGGTGGTTCCAAACATCATTCTGATCTATTAGCTCCATTTAACTTAGATGCCACAAATCCTGAATTTTGGAATACAGGAATTTCTCTCATTTCAGGTATGATTGATGAGCTTGAAGAGATGAATTAATGCAAAATAATTATAATGAGACTAATAACTACTCAAAAAGACTATCCCGTTATACGAGTGTAGGAAAAGAAGTTGGAAAATTTACAACAAAGTTTCTATTAAATAGCATCATCTCAGACAATAAATCCGAAAAAAATGCAGTTGCTTTAAAAACAGCATTAGGTTCTTTAAAAGGTCCATTGATGAAAATTGCTCAACTTTTATCAACCATACCAGGTGCGCTGCCGCCAGAATATACTGAAGAATTATCACAGCTCCAAAATATGGCTCCACCAATGGGTAAAGGGTTTGTTAGAAGAAGAATGAATACCGAACTTGGGTTAGATTGGGCTGATAATTTTATCAATTTTGAATATAATCCCTTTGCAGCAGCTTCTCTAGGGCAAGTGCATAAAGCAATAACCAAAGATGAACATAATGTTGTTTGTAAACTTCAGTATCCAAATATGATATCTGCAGTTGAAGCAGATTTAAAACAACTTGATCTGATATTTAAAATAAATAAGAACTTAGATCCAGCGATAGGTACAGATAAAATTAGAGAAGAGATTGCAGAGAGGCTTAGAGAAGAGCTTGACTATAAAAGAGAGGCTACCCATTTAAAACTCTTTTCTAGAATTCTAAAAGATCATGATGATATCAATATTCCGGATTTATTTGAAGATTTATCAACCGATAAGTTGTTGGTAATGACCTTTTTGCATGGGAAGCCTTTGATGAATTATAAGCATTCTTCTCAAGAAATAAGGAATAAAATTGCTGAATGTTTATTTCGTGCCTGGTGGGTTCCATTTGGACAATTTGGTGTTATTCATGGAGATCCACATTTAGGTAATTACTCTGTGTGTGAAATTAAAAACGAAGTAAGTGGTATTAATCTTCTTGACTTCGGCTGTGTGAGAAGATTTCATCCTCCTTTTGTAGAGGGTGTTATCAATCTATATAACGGACTCAAACACAATAATAGTGAACTCATAATCAGTTCATATGAATTGTGGGGATTCAAAAATCTTAACAAAGATCTGATTGAGACACTCAATATTTGGGCCAATTTTATATATGGACCAATTTTAGATAATAGAAGCAGAACTGTTGCAGATGGCATAAAACCTGAGATGTATGGAAGAAAAGAAGCCTTTAATGTTTATCAATTACTAAAAAAAATCGGACCTGTAGAAATACCTAGAGAATTTGTTTTTATGGATAGGGCGGCCATTGGTTTAGGTTCTGTATTTCTTCATCTAAATGCAAATTTGAATCTTCATGATTTGTTTGAAGAAGCAATTAGTGGTTATGACGCAGGCAACCTCTTAGCTAAACAATCTGAAATTTTTGAGAAAACAGGTGTTGATTATGGTCACTAAGGGTCATTTAAGCTTGAAAAATATACATATCTTGTATATCTATTTATTATCAAGAGTTAAATTGTAACTACTATAAAAAAATAATAGAAAGATATAACTACTAAATGGATTACGAGCAACATAATAAAACTTATAATGGATTTATAAAATTCACAAAATACACAACAGTATTTGTTGTATTAATCCTTATTTTCCTGGCTGCATTTGTGTATTAGGATTTTACAATAAATAATGCAGATTTCAGTACTTACAGAAATAGATAAATCAGAAACCAGAGTTGCTCTATCACCAGATGTTGTCAAGAAATTGGTAGCAAAAGGCGTAACTGTAATTATTGAGTCTGGAAGTGGTGATAAATCAAACTATTCAGATAAACAATACGAAGAAGTTGGTGCAAAAATAACACGAACAATTAACGAGTCTGTATTAAATTCAGATATTTTAGTGACCGTAAAGAGACCTGATGAAAAAATTCTTCAAAAATTGAATAAAAGTGCCATCATTATTGGACAAATGGATCCTTACGTCTCTAAGGATCTTGAGGGATTCGTAAAATACGGACACCAATTTTTCTCAATGGAATTGATGCCTAGAATTACTCGGGCTCAATCAATGGATGTTTTATCATCTCAATCAAATTTAGCCGGTTATAAAGCTGTAATTGATGCTACATCAGAATATAAAAAAGCAATTCCTATGATGATGACTGCAGCTGGAACTATTGCTCCTGCAAAGATCTTTATCATGGGGGTTGGTGTTGCAGGACTTCAAGCAATTGCGACTGCACGTAGATTAGGTGGTATAGTTACCGCGACTGATGTTAGGCCAGCAACAAAAGAACAAGTTGAATCACTTGGCGCTAAGTTTATTGCTGTCGAAGATGATGAATTTAAAGCCGCCGAAACATCTGCTGGCTATGCAAAGGAAATGTCTAAAGAGTACCAAGAGAAACAAAACCTGCTAATTTCTGAGCATATTAAAAATCAAGATATAGTGATAACAACTGCATTGATACCTGGGCGTAAAGCTCCAATACTTGTTACAAAAAAAATGTTAGAAACTATGAAAGAAGGTTCAGTTATCGCGGATCTTGCGACTGAAAGAGGGGGTAATGTAGAACTCTCTCAGCCAGGTAAGAAAACAATAATGAATGGAGTTACAATTTTAGGATATGAAAATTTTGCACGTTTACTGCCGACAGATGCGTCAAATTTATATGCACAAAATATATTAAAATTCTTGGATGAAATTGTTGATTATGAAAATCTTCAATTATCTATAAATTATGATGATGAAATAATTAAAGGAATTCTTATAGCAAGAAATGGTCAATTAGTTCATCCAATGTACCAATAAAGGAGATAAGAATGGCTGCTGAGCAAAATATAGTTGGTGATGCTATTGATATAGCCCAAACAGTAGGGCTTATGGGTTCTGTAGACCCACTAATGTATAAGTTTGCTATTTTTATATTAGCAATTTTTATTGGTTATTACGTGATTTGGAGTGTTACACCAGCATTACATACTCCACTTATGTCAGTAACTAACGCAATATCTTCAGTAATAATTGTTGGAGCACTCTTAGCGATAGGGACAGAATTCATTGACGGTCAAACAAATTTATCTAACCTTTACATAGCAAAAGGCCTAGGGTTTTTTGCATTAATATTAGCCTCGATAAATATTTTTGGTGGTTTCTTTGTGACATATAGGATGTTATCAATGTACAAAAAGAAGGTAAAATAAGTGTCTGCTAATCTAATATCATTTTTGTATTTAATTTCTGGAATCTTTTTTATTCTAGCATTAAGGGGGTTATCTAATCCTGAATCTGCAAGGATAGGCAATTATTTTGGAATAATTGGCATGATTATTGCATCCGCTACCACTCTTTTCATTACACCTCCATCATCAACACTGGACATCCTATTATTAATAGGTGGTGTAAGTATTGGTGGTTCAATAGGATTAATTATTGCAAAAAAAATTGCAATGACTGCAATGCCACAACTAGTTGCTGCATTTCACTCTCTTGTCGGATTAGCCGCAGTCCTTGTAGCTTCTGCTGCACTGTATGTGCCTTCATCAATGGGTATTGGTTCTGTTGGGAACATCCACCTGGCAAGTCTCATAGAAATGGGGCTTGGGGTGATTATTGGAGCTATTACATTTTCAGGATCTATAATTGCTTTCTTAAAATTACAAGGTTTAATGTCAGGAGCCCCCATAGTTTTTCCAAAGCAACACCTTTTAAATTTACTTATAGCAATAACTATTCTATCTCTCCTTGTTGTTTTTACAATGACTGAATCACATACAATTTATTGGTCAATTGTTATTCTATCACTATTAATTGGTTTTTTAATTATTATTCCAATTGGTGGTGCTGACATGCCAGTAGTAGTATCAATGTTGAACTCTTATTCTGGTTGGGCTGCTGCAGGTATTGGTTTTACTCTTGGAAACATCGCGCTTATTATTACAGGCGCTTTGGTTGGTTCATCTGGTGCCATATTATCATATATAATGTGCAAAGGTATGAATAGATCATTTTTTAATGTTATCTTAGGTGGTTTTGGAGGAGAATCAAATATATCAGGCGGAGCTTCCGTAGAAAACCGTCCTGTAAAACAAGGATCAGCTGATGATGCAGCGTTCATTATGAAAAATGCTGGATCAGTAATTATTGTTCCAGGTTATGGGATGGCCGTTGCGCAGGCACAGCATGCTCTAAGAGAGATGGTTGATATCTTAAAAGAGTCTGGTGTTAAGGTGTCTTATGCAATTCACCCAGTTGCAGGAAGAATGCCTGGTCATATGAATGTTCTTCTTGCTGAGGCACAAGTACCATATGATGAAGTTTTTGAACTTGAGGATATTAACTCGCAATTTAGTCAAACTGATGTAACATTTGTTATAGGTGCAAATGATGTTACAAATCCTGCAGCAAAGAGTGATAAAAATAGTCCTATTTATGGTATGCCTATACTAGATGTTGAAAGATCTGGAACTATATTATTTCTCAAACGTTCTCTGGCATCGGGTTATGCTGGTGTTGAAAATGAACTCTTTTTTAGAGACAATACTATGATGCTTTTCGGAGATGCGAAAAAAATGGTAGAAGGTATAGTTAAAGCATTTTGAGTCTTCTTGTGACAATTAATTCCTTTTTCGCTCTTGTATTATTCTTTTCTTTATCAAGTATAATCTCATAGTCTGTTATTGCATCATCCACATTTCCTAAACTTCTAAAAATATCTGCCCTAATAAAAAGTGCATCAATTAGGTAAGGATTATTATCTAAGACTTGGTTCAAATCATCGAGTGCATTCTCAATTCTACCAATTTCATAATAAGATAATGCCCTATAGTAGAGGGAAGAAATATTTTTTGGTCTAAGAGATATTGAGTGATCAAAATCCTGAATTGCTTCATTATGCATTCTATATTTTTGCAGTAATTTACCTCTCATTTCATAGGCATAAAAATTTTTATCGTTATATTTAATTGCCTCATTTAACTCAAAAACTGCCAACTTAGTATCACCAAGCAAATTATGGTATCTTGCCATGTTATAATGGGCCTTTGAAAATGATGGATTTAATTGTAATGCTCTATTAAAGTCAGAGATAGCACTATCAAAATCACCCAATAAATAATGTACTTCACCACGTAAATTTAGTGCGAGAAATGAGTTCGGATTTTCATTTAAAGCTGTATCTAGAGTATATATTGCTTCTGAATAATTTTGATTTTTTACAAGCTCAGTTGCAAGTTTTAAATATAAATCAATAGAATTTCTATTTTCATGTAATGCAGATCTTATTGACAATATATTATTATCACTAGTTTCTTTTTTTATTATTGTACTAGTTAGTTGAGTATCAGGAACTGATACAATATCAGAGCTTACACATCCAGAAAGTGCTATCACTATAAGAAATATTGAGAAGATATTTTTTTTATTTAAGGATACAGTTCTTCTAATCAGTTCCATAAGGTACCTGCTTATATAATCTGTATATTTTATTATGGGTGTATTAATATCTGTTTAAAATATACCAGAACCGTCACGCATTAACTTTTTTCTAGCTAATTTTCTACCACGTCGAATGGCTTCAGCCTTTTCACGTGCTTTTTTTACAGATGGTTTTTCATAATGATTTCTGAGCTTCATTTCTCTGAAAATACCTTCACGTTGCATCTTTTTTTTAAGTGCTTTTAGAGCTTGATCAACGTTATTATCTCTTACAGTTACTTGCAATTTATTCTCCCACTTATATGACTCAAGAGTTTTTCATACTTATATTATCATTAGAGATCTTTGTAAACATAAATAGATATGATACCAGGTTATTTTTTAGTTTGTTCGTCATAAATAAAGTTTACATGACCCATCTTTCTTCCTTTTTTCACTTCGTTTTTTCCATAAATGTATATTTTTTGTATATCATTAGTATCACTTATATTCCATTTATATACATCTTCACCTATTAGGTTTAGCATCTTCGTTCTAAATAGAAGTTCTGGTTCAACAACTCTCATCCCAGTGATTGCTCTTATGTGCTGCTCGAATTGAGATATGTTTGATCCATCAAGCGTCCAATGGCCTGAGTTGTGAACTCTGGGAGCGATCTCATTAACAAGTATTTCCTGGCTATCCTTTTGTATGAAGAATTCAATCGATAATATTCCAATGTAGTTTAACTTTTCTAGAATATTAGCTGATGTTTGGTATAGCTTTATTTCTAATTCTTTTGAAATATTTGCAGGGGCATCAGTAACATCTAAGATATGATTTTTATGAACATTTTCTGAGGGTGGAAAGGTAAATATTGAACCAAATTTATCTCTTGCTGTAATTGTAGAAATTTCTTTTGAAAAATCTACAAATTCTTCAATTATACATGGAAATTGTCCCATAGCATTAAATGCATCTTTGGCTTCTTGATAAGTATTGACTAATGTTTGTCCTTTACCGTCATAACCAAGCATTCGTGTTTTAAGAACACTTTTTTTTGAAAAATCCCATGATTCAAGGTCTTTTTCTGACTCAATATTTTGAAATTTATTTGTTTTAATACCAATCTTCTTACAGAAGTTTTTTTCTTTTATACGATCCTGGCTTATCTCGATAGCATTGATTGGTGGATAGAACTTAATTTTATTTGAGATAAACTGAATAGTGTCTATTGGGATATTTTCAAATTCAATTGTAGCAAAGTTGATTTTGTTCACAAATTCTTCTAATTTAGATACGTCATCATATTCGGCAACTATCTGATAATCTGAGTACATAAATGCTGGAGAGTTTTTGTCTGGGCTATAAATACATGTCTTGAAACCCAGCGAAGTAGCTGCCTGTGAGAGCATTTGTCCCAATTGACCTCCTCCAAAAATACCAATTGTTTTGACTCTATTTGTCATTTAGGTGAAGTTTTTACAGATTTCGTTTGTTTTTCTCTATACAAAGTCAATGCGTGCGCAATTCCATTATCGTTTTGTGATAATATTGAAATGGAGAGTAATGCTGCATTAATTGCTCCAGATTTTCCAACTGCAAGAGTTCCAACAGGAATGCCTTTCGGCATTTGAACGATAGAAAGTAAACTATCTATGCCATTTAAAATATTAGACTCAATTGGCACACCTAATACCGGAACTATGGTCAATGATGCCACCATACCAGGTAAATGAGCAGATCCACCAGCGCCAGCAATTATTACAGAATATTTTTTTGATGCATTCTTAGCAAATTTATAGAGCCTTTCAGGCGTTCTATGAGCAGAAATAATGAGTTTGTCGTATTCAATATTAAATTCATTAAGTGTATTGGCTGCAAACTGCATAGTATCCCAATCAGATTGTGATCCCATAATTATTGCTATTTTTTTCATTAACATACACTCCTAGTAAATGATACTAATAAAGCCATCATAGATTAGTTTTATACTCACTAAAAATAACAGAATATAAATAATTTCATAGAATATTTTTGTGGGAAGTTTTTTTACAACCCAAATCCCAATGAAAGTAAAAACCAAGGAAATTGGAAATAAGATCGCTGATGTGGTTAACGTTGATTTATTCATCTGACCAAGCATCATAAATGGTACAATTTTTAGTATATTATTCATCCAAAAGAAAATCATAAATGTACCAGCATATTTTCTTTGATCAAGTCTGAGAGGTAATAAATACATTTGGTAAGGAGGAGCACCGGTTAGTGTAACGAAACTTGTAAAACCTGTTATACTTCCCCATACTGTACCGCGTAAGATACTGTGATCTCTTGGTTTCGTTTCTTTTTTTGTACTCCAATATGATATCGTAAATGAAATTGCAATAAACCCAATTATAATTCTTACCCAATTAGGATTTACCTGGGAAACTAATATTGCTCCAATCACAATGCCGATGACTGATGCTGGAATTGTAATAGCCAATGTTATTTTGTCAAAAGTTTTTCTATAAGTCCATACTGCAACAATATCTAATATTAGTAGTATGGGCATAAGTACTGCAGCCGCCTGTAATGGTGATGCAACAATTGCCATCAGGGGGACAGCTAGCGCGCCAATACCAGTCAAGCCTCCTTTTGATAAACCAATCAACACCACAGATGGTATCGCCATAGCATAAAAGAGAGGATCAATTATCATTAAAATTCATTCTGAAATTTTTATGGAAAATCTCGGATTTTTTTATGAAGACTAGATGTCGACTGACTGAAGGGTCTTTACTTCCTTGGATTGTTCTCTTTGTAGTCTTTTTGATGCTCTCAAAACTAGCTTATCTAGTTCAATCTGAGTGCATAATCCAAGCGCAACAGGATCCTGTGGTTGAATATTACCAATATTCCAATGGGTTCTATTTCTAATCGCTTCAATAGTAGTCTTTGTAGTTCCAACCAATTTGATAATTTCACTGTCTTTTAATTCTGGATGATTTCTTACAAGCCATGCAATTGCAACAGGTCTATCTTGTCTTCTAGATAACGGTGTATATTTTTTTTGTTTTTTTGATTTTACTTCTGGTAAATCTATTGAGGTTTTATTTAAAACTAGTTTGTGAGTATTATCTGCTTCTGCAGTCTCCAGTTCTGCTCTTGATAATTCACCTGACATAATAGGGTCCATTCCCCTAATGCCTTGTGCTACATCTCCGTCTGCTATTCCTTTAACTTCTAAAGTATGTAGGTTACAAAATTCTGCGATTTGATCAAAAGTAAGTGCAGTATTTTCAACTAACCAAACTGCTGTTGCTTTGGGCATTAAAGGTGTTTGAGCCATTTTTTGTCTCCGTATAATAGAAATTATTTAATTATTATACTAATATTACAAGTCTTTCTATACTTATATTTTTATTTTATTATTGTGTAAGAATAATTTTACCGAAGTGTTTGCCACTCTTCATTAAACTATGAGCCTCATTAGCATCTTTTAGATCAAAGGTCCTGTGAATAATAGGTTTTATCTTATCATTACTTATTCTTGGTAAGATATATTTTTCAATATCAATAGCAATCTCAGTTTTATAGGATAAGTCTTTCGGTCTCAAAACAGAACCTGTATGAATAAGGCTTTTTCTCATTAATGGCGACAAATCCACATTTACTTTATTTCCTTTGATATAAGCTATTTGGATAATTCTAGCGTACATTGCAGCAAGTTCATAATTTTTAATTGTATAATCACCTCCAACAATATCTAGTATTACATTTACATCACTAAATTTTGAGGACTTAATTTCTTCAAGGAAATCATGAGTATTATAATTAATGACAAGGTCGGCGCCTAATTCGTAGCATTTTTCTACTTTTTCTTTTTCACTTGTTGTTGTAATCACATGAGCACCAAATTCTTTCGCAATCTGAATTGCTGTAGTACCTATACCACTGGAACCACCATGTATTAAGATTACTTCATTCTCTATAAGATTACCTATTCTAAATACATTATTCCAAACTGTAAAATATGTTTCAGGTATTGCTGCTGCCTCAATAAATGTTAAATTTTCTGGCATAGGTAGTGTTAAATACTGATTTGAAGTACAGTATTCAGCATATCCACCACCTCCCAAAAGTGCCATTACACGATCACCTTTTTTGAATTTTTTTACATTCCTTCCGCAATCAACAATTATTCCAGCTACTTCTAGTCCTGGGTGTGATGGAGAACCCGGCGGAGGTGGGTGAAGACCGTATCTTTGTAAAATGTCAGGTCTATTTACACCGCTGGCTTTAATATCTATGAGTACGTCATCATCACCAGGTATGGGCACATCTTTATGTGCATGAATAAGTTTATTATTCTTACCATGATCCAGTATATCTATTACAATCATTTTAATTAATTATTATTGAAAAATAGACATATTTAACAATATTATTTGCTGAGTAATCCTTCAAATTTCTTGTTAAATTTGCTTACTCGTCCGCCTCTGTCCAAAATTTGTTGTGAACCACCAGTCCAAGCAGGATGACTAGAGGGATCAATATCTAAAGTGAGCGTGTCACCTTCAGAACCATATGTTGAATATGTTTGGTATTTTGTACCGTCTGTCATCAATACATCTATTTTATGATAGTCTGGATGTCCTTCTTTTTTCATTTTTTCCCCATACGTATGAATAAACTTTTGTATACAATAATATTAATTTTATCTCAAGTCTTTAATTATATTAGCTTTCTGTGAGTTTAATTTCAATTCTTCTATTCTTCCTAAATGCATCCTCATTCTCATTAGGGTCGAGAGGCATATATTCTCCTCTTCCAGTAGCAGCAAGTCTATTTGGTGGAATACCCGTCTTCATCAAGAAATCTACAACTGATATCGCACGTGCTGCTGAAAGATCCCAATTCGACTCATATTTTGAGTTTCTAATTGGTATAATATCAGTGTGACCATCTATTCTTAATATCCAATTGATTTCATCAGGGATCTCTTCTATGAGATCTTGGATTGCAACTGATAATTTGGCCAGCTGTCTTTGCCCATCAATACCTATAGTAGCTTCACCACTTCCAAACAAAACTTCTGATTGGAAAACAAATCGATCACCAATTATCTTAATATCATCTCTAGTTCCAATAATTTCTCTCAATTTACCAAAAAATTCTGATCTATATTCTGATAGTTCTTTTACTCTTTGAGCAAGGGCAAGATTAAGTCTTTTTCCAAGGTCAGCAATTCTTGCTTGTTGTTCTATGTCTTTTTGTTCAGATGCATCAAGTAAAGCTTGAATAGCAGAAATTTGTTTTTTCAATTCTGATATCTGAATATTGAGTAATTCAATTTCTAGTGAAGCTTCTTTTGATTTCTTGCCAGTTGATATAAGTCCCGACTGTAATCTGTCAATTTTATTAAGATTTGAGTTTTCTTTCTTCCTTAAATCAATGATTATTTGATCTTTCTCATTTA
>JAYPSX010000003.1:3393-19965 GCA_038133315.1 Hyphomicrobiales bacterium | reverse complement strand
TATAAAAGAGCTGAAATGATAGCGGCATTTATCAATGTAATTTCCCTTATCATAATTGGTTTTTTTCTTATCTACGAGGCAATCCTGAGATTTATCGAACCAAACATAATTTCCGGAAAACTAATGATAATTGTTGCTTCAATTGCACTAATTGTTGATTTAGCAACTACAATAATAACTGCATATTTGTCAAAAGAGAGTACAAATATGAAAGTGGTCTATCTACACAACTTGGCTGATACTCTAGCTTCTGTTGCTGTAATTATTGGTGGTTTTTTTATATTAAAATATGACATGTATTGGATAGATGCATTCTTAACATTGCTTATCGCACTATATATTTTATTACAGTCATTCCTGTTAACCCCAGATATATTAAATTTCTTTATGGATGGTACTCCGAAGGGGATCAATATTGACCAAATAAAGAAAAAAGTTGAAGAAATAGATCTTGTCATAGATATGCATGATATTCATGTTTGGGGAATAGATGAGGAGCAGAACGCACTCGAGGCGCATGTTATAGTGGAAGTTTCAGAGTTAAAGGAAGTAGAGAATCTTAAAATTCAGATAAAGGAAATCCTTGATAAAAGTTTTAATATTTCACATTCAACGTTAGAGTTTGAGCCTAACTTAAATTTAAACTAATTATTTTAAATCAAAACAATACTAGTTAATTTTCTCTCTAGACATTTTTTTTCTGATATTAGGATCAAGAAATTTTTTACGTATCCTTATTGATTTTGGTGTCACTTCGATTAATTCATCATCAGAAATCCATGCAATTGCTCTTTCTAAATTCATATCCAGAGGCGGTGTTAGTTTTACTGCCTCGTCTTTTGCGTGTGTTCTAATATTTGTCAATTTCTTACCTTTAAGTATATTAACTTCAAGATCATTTGGTCTCGAATGTATTCCAATTATCATTCCTTGATATACAGGGATACCTGAACCAATTATCATTTGCCCTCGTTCCTCAAGATTAAATAATGCAAAAGCTACGGATGTTCCTTGTCCGTTTGAAATCAATACTCCATTTGTTCTACCTTTAATTTCACCTTTGTGATTTTCATAACGTGAAAATAGTCGATTAATAACAGCAGTCCCACTTGTTGCAGTCATTAGTTCAGATTGATAACCAATTAATCCTCTTGTGGGCGCTTCAAAAATCAATCTAGATCTTCCTATGCCAAATGGTTTCATCTCCTGCATGACTCCTTTTCGTAAATTAAGATCTTGAACAATTTGCCCAGTATATTCATCATCAACATCAATAATAACTTCTTCTATGGGTTCAAGTAACTTGCCATTATCATCGTTTTTCATCAATACTTGCGGCTTTGAAACACTCAATTCATACCCCTCTCTTCTCATAGTCTCAATTAGAACTGATAATTGTAATTCTCCTCTTCCAGATACAAGGTAACCGCCATCATTTTGTGATTTTTGGATTTGAAGTGTAATATTTCCTTCGCCTTCTTTAATTAATCGATCTCCAATCATCCTCCCGGTGACTTTATCTCCCTCTGTCCCAGCTAGAGGACTATCATTCACACTAAATGCCATTTGTACAGTTGGTGGATCAATGGGTTGCGCATATAAAACTTTATTATTCTCTAGTGCACAAAACGTATCTGCTACAGTTCCTTTTGTTAATCCTGCAATCGAGATGATATCTCCTGATGTGCCTTTTTCAATTCCTGCCCTTTCAGTACCCCTGAATGCTAAAATTTTTGTAATCCTTCCAGTCTCAATTAGACTCCCATCTTGACTTAACACTTTTATTTGCTGGTTTATGGATACTTCTCCAGAAAATACTTTACCCGTAATTAATCTTCCTAAATAAGGATCATTACCTAAAATTGTTCCAAGCATTTTAAATTCCCCATTCTCAACCTTTGGAGGAGGTGTGTGTTTGATTATTAAGTCAAATAATGGGTTTAAATTATCATTTTTAATTTCTAAATCATCTGTTACCCAGCCATCTCTTCCGGAGCCATATAAGATTGGAAAATCAAGTTGATACTCGTCAGCATCTAATACAGCAAAAAGATCAAAGATTTCATTCACAACCTCGTCTGGTCGGGAGTCACTTTTATCAACTTTGTTTATTATTACCATTGGTCTTAGTCCTATTTGGAGAGCCTTGGCTAAAACAAATTTTGTTTGTGGCATTGGACCTTCAGCGGCATCAACAAGCAGAATAGCACTATCAACCATACTAAGGATTCTCTCGACTTCGCCTCCAAAATCTGCATGACCAGGTGTATCAATTATATTTATTCTAACTTCATCCCAAACAACAGAGGTACATTTTGCTAATATTGTGATCCCCCTTTCTTTCTCTAGGTCATTTGAGTCCATTACTCTTTCGGCAACCTTCTGGTTTTCTCTAAAAGCGCCCGATTGGGACAATAATTTATCGATGAGGGTTGTTTTACCATGATCAACATGTGCAATGATGGCTATATTTCTGAGATCCATTGTATGAAGTTTCTAATTGTTTAACTCAAAATTGAAGAGGATTTATTAATCATCTTACTAAGGTATTATTTATAAGATGTAAATTTAAATTATTATTATCGATTGTGTTTGAGTTAATCAAATTATTAATTAATTTTTTGCAACAAATTTTTTTTCGTATTAGATTAATGAAATAGAAAATAATAGGGATATGATAATGGACTTCTATTCACCATCAACAATTGATGAATTATCATCATTACTAAGTAATAACTCAGAAAAAAAACATCTGTTAGCGGGGGGAACAGACTTGCTGGTTCAAATGCAATCACAGATTATAGATCCAACCACAGTCATTGATCTAAAAAATATTAGCGAAATGATGGAAATTAAGGAAGACGCTGATGGATTTTTTGTTGGAGCAGCAGTATCTGGTATGACTATCATTGAGCATCAAGGGTTTTCTAACGCATGGCCGGGAGTAGTTGATGGTGTAAAGCTAATAGGTTCAATTCAAATAAAAGGAAGAGCCAGTATGGGTGGAAATTTATGCAATGCCTCGCCTGCTGCTGATAGCATTCCTGCAATGATAGCTTCCGATGCAAAAGCTATTATTATAGGCTCAAAAGGAAAAAGAGATGTGCTCGTTGAGGATTTCATATTAGGGCCTGGCAAAAACATTCTTAAATCAGATGAAGTTTTGGTTGGGATAAAATTTCCTATGAAGAAGAATAATTCAAGTGGTTCTTACTTAAGGTTTACTCCACGCACAGAAATGGATATTGCCGTTGCAGGAGTTGGGGTCAATATCTCTATAAGTAAAAACTCTCAAATAGAACATGCAAAAATATCAATAGGTGCTGTTGCTGAAAAGGCCCTAGTTGCCGACGCTGCAGCTAAGGCCTTAATTGGAAAAAGTGTTGATGAGGAAGTAATTGAAAAATTTATGAGCGAAGTGAGGGATTTGGCAAGACCAATTGATGATAAAAGAGGCACAATAGAATTTAGAAAACAAGTAATTGGGGTGCTTGCAAAACGAGCATTAAACATCGCATTGGAGAGAATAAGCAATGGCTAGAAAACATGTTCAAACAACTATAAACGGAGATGAGTGTGATTTCCTTTGTGAGTCAAGTGAAACACTCTTATCTGTTATCAGAAATCAACTAAGACTTACCGGTACAAAAGAAGGATGCAGCACAGGTGATTGTGGTGCATGTTCTGTAATGTTAGATGGAAGACTTGTTTGCTCATGTCTAACATTAGCTGTGGAAGCTGAAGGTAAGGTAATTGATACCATTGAGGGCATGTCAGAAGACGGAAACCTTCATATTTTGCAACGTAAATTTATTGAACATGCTGCTCTACAATGTGGCATCTGCACACCAGGTTTTTTGATTGCAGCAAAAGCATTGCTTGAGCGAAATCCAAATCCAACAGAAACAGAGGTGAGATATTGGTTGGCAGGAAACCTGTGTAGATGTACAGGATATCATAAAATTGTTGAGGCAGTTATGGATGCTGCTGCAGAATTGAGGGGGTAATATGTCTGATTTCCTAGCATATGAAGAAAAAAATTTAAAAACCGTAGGGACACGTCCACTGCGACCAGATGGAGTTGATAAGGTAACTGGTCGAGCAAGATATGGCGCCGACATTAACTTACCAGGCCAGCTATATGGAAGTGTTCTGAGAAGTCCTCATGCGCATGCGAGGATCAAGTCCATTGATATTTCCAAGGCAAAAGCCCTCACTGGAGTAAAAGCAGTTATCACAAGCAAAGATTTTGAAGATATGCCATCCCAGGTAATTCCTGTTGGTGAATTGGTTGCAAATTTTAGAGATGTGACCCGTAATGTTATGGCAAGAGAAAAAGTTTTATACGATGGTCACGCTGTTGCTGCTGTTGCTGCTACATCTGAATCAATTGCTAAAAAAGCTATAAATCTTATAAAGGTAGAATACGAGATATTACCTCATGTAATAGATGTTGCAGATGCAATGGAAGATGATGCGCCATTGTTGGACGAAGATCAGTTCACTCAAGGTGAGGTCAGAGTGCTTGGTGGTCATACAACCAAAGAGCCAGTCCCTGATAAACCATCAAATATTGCCAAGAGACTAACTTTTGTTAAGGGAGATATAGACTCTGCATTCAATGAAGCACATTTAGTTATAGAAAGAACGTTCACCACAAAACCCGTGCATCAGGGCTATATTGAACCACATGCAGCAGTTGCCTCTTATACAGAAGATGGTCAAGTTGAATTATACTCATGCACACAAGGGCATTTCACTATAAGGGCTCAGTGTGCAAAATTATTAAGTATGGATGTCTCTAAAATTAAGGTTATCCCAACAGAGTTGGGAGGTGGATTTGGTGGTAAAAATAATGTCTATTTAGAACCCCTCGCAATAACTTTATCCAAAATAGCAAGAAGACCTGTAAAGATGGTTATGTCTCGAAACGAGGTTTTCAGAGCAAGTGGCCCAAGCCCAGCTGGTCGTACATATGTAAAAATTGGATTGAATAAAAAAGGAAAAATAATCGCAGCAGATGCACAAATAGATATGCAATCGGGTGCGTTCCCAGGGACGCCACTAGGCCAAGCAACCATCACATGTTTTACAAGGTATGATATTGAAAACGTGCGAGTTATTGGGCATGATGTGATTTCTAACAGACCAAAAGTAGCGGCATATAGAGCACCAGGCGCTCCTGTAGCAGCTTTTGGTGTTGAGAGTGTGATTGATGAAGCGGCAAAAAAGTTATCAATTGATCCAATTGATATCAGAATACTTAACGCTGCAAAAGAAGGAACACAAACTTATTATGGTGTGAAATTTCCACGAATTGGATTTGAAGAAACACTTCAAAAAGCAAAACAACATAAAAATTACCAAATTCCATTAAAAGAAAATCAGGGTAGAGGTGTTGCTACAGGTTTTTGGATGAATATTGGAATGGATACAACTGCCTCATTAAATGTGAATGATGATGGGACTATTGCTGTATCTGTTGGTACAATAGATGTGGCTGGTGGATCGCGTGCATCCCTTGCCATGATGGTTGCAGAAGAATTTGGAATTGACTCTGATAAAGTTAGAGTTACAACCGGCGATACCTCTCAACTTGGTTTTAATTTTGTTACTGCAGGTAGTAGGGGAACATTTGCAGGAGGTATTGTTTCTGTTTTGGCTGCAAGAGATGCGATAGAAGAGTGTAAATTAAGAGCGGCAAAAACGTGGAATGTAAAAGTTGAAGAAGTTGTTTGGGAGAATGGATTCGCAAGACCTGCAAGTACAAATGTGGGGCCATTTGATCCGCTTTCTTTATCTGATATTGCTAGAAATGCGACTAGAACAGGGGGGCCAATTGCTGGTCACTGTGAAAAAAATGTTCAAGGAGCTGGCCCTAGTTTTGGGACCCAAATTGTTGATGTTGAAGTCGATAAAGAAACAGGAAGCGTGAAAATTCTGCGTCATACAATTGTGCAGGATGCAGGGAAAGCTATTCACCCTGCTTATGTTGAAGGGCAATATCAAGGTGGTGCTGTTCAGGGTATCGGATGGGCATTAAATGAGGAATATATTTATGGAGAAGATGGCAGACTTCAAAATCCTGGATTTCTTGATTACAGGGTACCGGTTGCCTCAGATGTTCCATTTATCGATGTTGAGATAGTTGAGGTACCCAATCCCTATCATCCATATGGTGTTAGAGGTATTGGTGAGGTCCCAATCATACCTCCAACAGCTGCAATTGCAAATGCTATCAATGATGCCATAGGTGTGAGGTTTGAAACACTTCCTCTATCGCCTCCAAAGGTATTATCCGCAATAATTGGAAATTAAAGGCTTTTTACTAAAATACTATTTTAGTTGTAAAAATCATCATTTTTTGATATAAAAAAACTAATATATATACATGTAAGAGGAAAAAATCGTGTATAAGTATTTAAAAATTTCAAGTGTTGCTCTAATAACTGGTTCCGTTATGGCTGCAATGGTCAATGCGGCTGACGCACCTGATGCAGAGGTACCATATGAAAATCAGTCAAGCTGGACAGACCGTTTAGAAATTAGTGTTGGTCTAACAGAAGACCTTGAACCAACAATGTCCGCTTTGACTGTGCAGCCTCTTCAACAAGATGCAGACGGACGAAATACGATATTTACTCAACTAAGTCATTTTAGCTATGAACAATTTGATGATCGTAAGAATACTACTAACTTAGGTCTAGGTTTTAGGAATGTCTCAGAAGATAATTCACTTCTGGTTGGTGCTAATATTTTTTATGATTACGAATGGGAAGAAGGACACCAACGTTTGGGTTTCGGCCTAGAAGCAAAAATGGATCGTCTTGATTTTACATTCAATTTATATGATGCAATATCTGATGAAAAAGCGATTGATGCTAATGTTGATGAATTAGCACTTGATGGATATGATGTCACATTAAGAACACAACTACCATATATGCCTTGGGCGACACTCGGTCTTCAATATTACGAATGGGACAGTATAGACTTTGATGATATTGAAGGTACAAAGATTTCTCTTGATATGAATTTAACAGAAAATATGGATCTTGAACTTGGTTTGTCAGATGATAATGATTCAGACTCAACTATTTTTGCGAATTTCACATATAACTTTGGTGGAAATAGTTCAAGGCCTAATATGTCAGACGGTTATGATACAGAAGCATTTGTTACCGGGTCTGATATGAGGGATCACAATCTTGATAAAGTGAGACGTCAAAATAAAATTATAACGGAGAGAGACTCCTCTGGTGTTACAATATCCAGAAAGAATTAGGGCTTAAAATTTAATGAAATCAATAAACATACATAGAAATATAAATTTAATTTTCTGCTTGGTTTTTATTTTTCTACTATTCCCAATAGTAGAAAGTAAATCTGCTGCAATTGAAAGTGGTGCAGCGACTACGTACAATATTACTATTAATAAGATTGAACTTTGTACAAGCTCTGCTTGTTCATCTCCTCTTACAATTGGAAGTAGTGCAAAGGCTTTTGATATTGCTTCTGCAAGCGTAGGTGCTGAACTGGGCAGTTATGCTCCATTGAATTCTATACCTAAAGGAACAACCGTAACTCATGTGAGAGTTACAATGTCACGTTCAATTGGTATTGCTGGAGAAACTTCAGGCCCTGATGGTGCCGTTTCTCCACTAGATGGAACTACAGCAATCACAAATTGCGGGACAGATGCAAATGATGCTACTGTAGTAAACGGAACAACACCAGGGGTTGGCATCTATGGAACTGGAGGTACGCCAGGAGCTGGTGCAGGCGGTCTTACTACTCTATTCGTTCCAAATGATGATGGAAATAGTGGGGCAACTTATACAGCCGCTGGTATCACGTTATCCAGTGCAACAGAAATGCAAATATTGGCATCGTTGGGTTCACCTATAACAATGGGTGATATACCACCTCTAATTGATATTGCTTTTGAAACTGCAGCGGGTGTCCAAGCTTATGCTAAAATAGGTGGTGGATGTTCAATGGTTCCAGGTGCTCCAATAGTATCTATAACAGCGACAGAATTTGATTAGATATTAAAATCCAATAACTCTTTACCACCTACTTTTTTATTGTATATCTATTCCATTCTCTTTAGTATACTTATTTGTAAAAAAGAGTTACTTCATTATGAAATATATTGATTTTTGGTTCTCAATAGGAAGTACCTATACATATTTAACTGTCAGCAGATTAAATGAACTATCTGAACAAGAAGGACTTGTATTTAATTGGCACCCATTCAGTGTTCGGAAAATAATGATGGATATGGATAATATTCCCTTCACGCCACCTTCCAAGAAAATTAAATCAGACTATATGTGGAGAGATATTGACAGAAGAGCTAGTTTTTATGGATTAAATCCAAAAATACCTGCCCCTTATCCTCTTACCCAATTTGATTTAGCCAATAAATTAGCCATTCTAGGTATGAATGAGGGATGGGGTATAGATTATGTCATATCCACATACAAAAGGTGGTTTGAACAAGGAAAAGAGCCAGCGACAGAACCAAATCTCTCTGAGATTTTACAAGAAATAAAATTAAATAACGATGAGGTCATAGCTCAAGCACAATCTACAGAGATAGAAAACAAATACCTAGAAAATACAGAAAAGGCATATAGTTTGGGTGTTTTTGGAAGTCCTACTTTTATTTTTGAAGGGGAAGTTTTTTGGGGAGATGATCGTCTGGAAGATTGCATAAAGTGGGTAAAATCAAACTCATAACTTTCTATAATGGTGAGGACGACAGGATTTGAACCTGTGACCCCCAGATTAGGAATCTGGTGCTCTATCCTACTGAGCTACGCCCCCACTAAAGGTGATAATAACCAATCTTTATTCTGTTTTGAAGAGGGATTTTCAAATAAACACTCAAGCTTTTGATAGAGCAATAAAGCCATCATCTCCTATAGTGCATTCTGTACCCAAATCACTACATAATTTTTTAAAATGATTAAAGGAATGGCTATCTTTTCCTAAAGCATCCTTGAGATTAACTTGATCATTAACAGCTGTCTTACAAATTAAAATTTTTGAATTTTGAATACTATCTTTACTTATATCAGCAAAATATACTAAGCATTCTCTGGTTCTTTCATCAAAAAATGGAGGAGAAAAATCAAAAATTAGATTACCCAGTCCATAAATAATTGGACATTCCTTATAAAACTCAACACCTGAGATAACATGTTGGTGTCCTCCAAATATGGCATTTGCACCAGAATCGATGACTTCATGAGCAATTATTCTCTGAAAATCATGTACATCGGATGTCATAGACGTGCCCCAATGAGCATATATGAGAATAATATCAACCTCCTGTTTTAGCTTTCTGACGGAGTCACTTAGTTTTTTAAGATCTTCTTCAACAGGGTATGTTTTAATTAACTGTGCTGTGCCAGGATATTCCTCAGGATTTCTGAATTGTTCATACGACGTAATAACCCGAATGGGATAAACACCCATTTTTTTTTCAGTAGCTGAAAAACCAATAGGGATTGTTGTAGTAAATCCAATGAAGCCAATACGAACATCATTTTTATTTATTATGAGAGGTTTTGATGCTTCTTTGATATTGAGTCCAGACCCAACAAACGGTATGCCTTTTTTTGAAAGTAAGGTCATTGACTCCAATAGTGCATTTTCTCCATAATCTAAAATATGATTATTTGCGATATTGAAGATACCAAATCCATCATTTGTTATCATATCAATAGCTTCGGGAGGTCCTTTGTGAGGGTATATCTTATCTTTGAGGGGGGTTGATTCATTGGTTAGAGCAATTTCAAGGTTTGCAATTCTAACATCACAGACTTTAAGATAATTAGCTAAATCGCCATAAACATGCCTTCTTAACGTTACAGGAGCTATGTCACCTCCAAAAGCTAATTTAATATTTGCCATTTATAGATCTATCTTTAGCTGATCAGCTAAACTGCCTGTTAGTGCCAACTGACCTCCGGTTGTGTGCAACATTGTAATTGCATCACGAGCAATTTTTTCGATAGGATTTTCTTTAAGCACACCATAGCCGCCGAACAGTTCTAACGCTTCAACAGCAACTTTAGCAGCCATCTCACATGTTTCGATCTTTGCCATTGTTTGTAGAGGAGCATAATTATCAGGATCATTATCGATAGCCCATCCTGCTCTCCAGCAAAGCGATCTACAAGCTTCAATTCTTGATGCCATTCTCGCTAAGTTATGTCTTATAGCCTGATGATGAATAAGTTTTTTTCCACCTTGGTGTCTTTTATTGGCCCAAATTATGGCTTCTTCATATGCAGCTCTTGCAGATCCGAGTGATTTTACGCCTTCTTTTACTTTTGAGGAAGCCCCATACTTGACTAAAATATCAAATCCTTGATTAAGTTTTCCGATTAGATTTATGCCTGGAATCTCTAGATTGTTAAATGTAACAATTGTATTTGGGTTTACTCTCATCCCTAATTTATCCATTACTTTTATACAGCTATAACCAGGTGTATTTGTAGGAACATAAAATAAGGAGATACCTCTCTTCCATGGAACTGTTTTATCTGTTCGGGCAAAAACTAGCATAAATTGAGCTATATTACCCGCAGTAATAAATATTTTTTTCCCATTTAAAGTCCATTTTGAGCCATCAAATTTTGCTTCGGTCATTGGGCCAGATGATAATTCTTCATCAAAACCAGTCGCATTATCACTTCCTGAGTGTTCTTCAGTGATTCCAAACGCTGTCATAGCGGACTCATCTTCAAGAAAGGGCTGAAGAAATAATTTCTTTTGGTCATCATTAGTAGCATTTGCCAATATATTGCCTTCTCTCCAAGGATGAGCAAGGCTTGAGCCAAATGAAATATCTCCAACACAAAGTTCTTCTAAAACTATTAGCTCTGTAAGTGTATCAACCCCTAATCCACCATATTTTTCGGGTATTTTGAGTGTTCTTAATCCTAGTTTTGATGCCATGAGAAAAAGATCTGAAGGCCAGGCTAATGAAGGATCTTGTTCTTTATCCAATTCAATAGCTCTTTTACGTATATGATCTCTCGCAAAACTTCGAGCAGTTTTTTGTAAATTCTTTTGTAGATCTGTTAAATGAAAGGACATAATTAACCTATTAATATCATAATAAAACATTTATTTTTATAAGCAAAAAAAATATAATTATTACATCACTAGGATTTAAACATGGACTCAATATCAGGATCTGTAATTGCGGTATGCTCTAGAGGTGCACATCTGTTTTCAAAGGAGAATAGAGAAGAAATTGAGCTAATAAAAAATTTTGGTATAAATGGAGATGCTCATGCCGGTATGTACGTTAAGCATCGTTCAAGAGTAAAAAAAAATCCTAAGCAGTTAAATTTAAGACAAGTTCATCTAATACCCATCGAGTTATTGAATGAAATGAAACAATATGGTTATGATCTCCATCCAGGAGATCTTGGTGAAAACATTACAACCTCGGGTATAGATCTTATCAATCTCCCATTAGACTCGCAAATTAAAATAGGTGATGAGGTTATACTGGAAGTTAAGGGACTTCGCGATCCTTGTAAGCAAATTGAAGATTTTAAATCCGGATTGTTAAAAAAAATGATCACTAAAGATCAAGAAGGAAATTTAATTAGAAAGACGGGTATAATGACAATAGTTTTGGAAGGAGGTATCGTAAAACCAAATGACAAGATAGAGGTTGTCTTACCTAAAAAGCCATATCATAAGTTAGAGGTTGTTTAAGCTTTAATCACAACTCTCGCCAGTTTTGAGAGCCTTCAATAAATAAATCTTCAATAAAAGGTTTTTGTTTTATTAGCTTTTGTTCAAATAAATAATCAACCAGTTTACTAACATTTTTATGATTTGCTTCTACTAATCCATGTGGATGTGGATCATTATTAAAAACTTCCATTGTATTTGCCCACTGTTTATCGGACCAAGGTAATAATGTGGAGCCTAACTTACGCTTTAGTGCCTTTTTTTTGCTTTCGCTATAAGCTAAAAATAATGGATAGGCTATATTGGGATATTTATTATATGTGTCTTTGTGGATCATGACACAATGGTTTATTGGGTAGATGCCTGTTTTTTTAAAATAGTCTCTCTCAACTTCAATAAAATTAGTGATAAGAGGCTTTAACTCTCTTTGATCCGGTATTTTTTGAATATCCATTGGTTTTGGCGCAATATATACATCCAGCTCACCGTTAATTACCATCTTTTCAGGATCATCATCAACTAGTGTGAGATTTGCCTCCCTTGGTGCATCAAATCTTTGATCTGTATTTGCATACCAGTCTATTTCACTCCAATGAATATTATATTCTTCACAGAGTATTCCTCTTAACCAAACAGCGGCTGTTTGGGAGTAATCTTTAATTCCTACTTTGAGGCTTTTTAACTGTTCTATTGAGTCTATCTTGCTATCTTTTCTTACCCAAATTATGCTGTGTCTAAAACCCCGATTAACAAATACTGGAATTGCATACATGTCTGCAATATTTCTATCAAGCATCATGGTATAATTAGATAATGAAAATTCAGATACAACAAAGGGTTGATGATTTAGTATCTTTTTATATATATCAGGTAAGTTTGAAGGTATGTAGTTAAATTGGAATTCATCTCTAATTCCAGATACTTCGAGTGTGAATTCATAGTCACCGCCCAAAATATCAATATTAATTAAATCACTCATTTAGATCTGAAATTAATTCATAATAATACATTAGCTTGCCGCAGAGATAGCAGCTGCATTTCTGCTATTTTTTGCAAGTTGATTTTCAATATTTGTGATGGCTTCAACTTCCTTAATTCCTTTTGAACGAGATACTTCTTTTGCGAGCCTATCCAGAGCTTGTTCATAAAGTTGTCTTTCAGAATATGATTGTTCAGACTGACTAGGGTTTCTGTGAAGGTCCCTTACTACTTCAGAGAGAGCAATGATGTCACCAGAATTAATTTTTGTTTCATACTCTTGTGCTCTTCGGCTCCACATTGTCTTTTTTGTTTTTGCATTACTCTTTAAAATTGTGAATGCTTCATCGATTAAATTTGTATCGGATATTGCTCTCATGCCAGTCGACTCAACCTTATCAATTGGGACTCTGAGGGTCATTTTATCTTCTTCAAAATATATGACATATAGTTCAAGTTTAATACCAGCAAATTCTTGTACTAATATATCTGTAATTTTCCCCACTCCATGAGATGGGTATACTACGTATTCGTTTATTTTATATTTTTTATTGTTTTTTGTGTTTGCCATTATAAATTTTTCCTTTTATCAATCCCCTTCACCAGGTTTTTCTGAAAAGTAATTCTTTAACTTATCTTTTTTTTCTTGGTATAGCTCTGCATCAGCTGGTGGATCTTTTTTAATTGTTATATTCGGCCATATTGATGAATATTTCCTATTTAACTCAAGAAATTCTTCAGCACCTGGATCTGTATCTGGTTGGATAGCATCAATAGGACACTCAGGCTCACAGACCCCACAGTCTATACATTCGTCTGGATGAATTACTAACATATTTTCACCCTCATAAAAACAATCAACGGGGCATACTTCAACACAGTCTGTAAATTTACATTTAATACAAGCTTGATTTACTACATATGTCATTATTAACCTTTTATTTGAAATTGCTTTATTTTTGTTCTTGAGGTGTATACTTATAACAGAAAAATTTACAAATTTGAAGCATTCTTAAGATTCTTCAATATTGAGAAGGGATTATTATCATTTTTTGAATTATTATTAACAATGCTGTTGTTCTTTTTCCTTCTAATCCAATATTTTTTATCCATATTTTTTTTATCTTTGATACGCACATAACCGAGTTCAGTCAATATTTTATCAATCAGTGTATTAGCTAATTTAGTTTTTTCTATAAGTTCAGGCGTGATCAGTGAATTCTGGGAAGTACCGTTTCCTCTTTTTTTCCTCATAAGTTCTAATAAATTTTCAATTAAATCTGGCCTGACATACTTTTGATTCACATAGAAATAACCCAGCTCAGAATAGATTGGATGGGTTTTATTCTTTTTTGTAATATTAACACTTGAATAAGTGTTTAAATCTCTCAAATCATTATTTTTTATTTTCAACAATGAGACTCTGAGTGAATGTACATTTTCATCAAAAATATTCTTTAAATAGATATATTCCTTTCCAACAAATAAACCGTAGGATCGAATTTCTTTTTTCTCATGTTTTGTTAGTTGATCATAATCTAGACCTAACTCATCTCTCTTCACAACTCCCATACCCTCAAGTAGAGAGAATTGAATTGCTGAAAGTGGTGGTTTTAATTTCTTATTGTTCAATTTAATTAGTCCAGGCACTATCTTTTTTAAATAATATACAATCCAGTTGTTAAGCTTATTATGCAATCTCTTTTTATTGGTGATTGAGAGATTATCATCACATATGAGAAATATATTTGGAATTATTGAGTCTGAATTGTTTCGTAATTCTGCAATTGGGTTATCATTCCAAAGAACTTTATTATCATTAGATATCTGGAATGATTTCAGATCTGTAGCCAATATATCTCTGCTGACTTGATCAAGTTTTGATATAATTATTTTGTTAAGTTTATTTTTTGCCGATTTGTTGAGGTTTGCTGTGGATTGGTGCTTGAATTTCAATCCAATAATTGTCCCTATTTGGAGACTTCCAATATTTATTTTATTTTTTTCATCCATCTCTATGTTTTTAATATCGGTATGATTAATTAGAATGTTATTTCTTTTATCGATAAATCTCTGCATAAGTCTTTCATGTAATTTGTCTGATAATTTATCTTCAATATTTCTCGTTTTTTTTTGCCAATAATTTGCGTCTTTAATCCAATCTTTTTTATTAGCTATAAAATTACATGTTCTTATAAAGGATATTTTATTGGATAAGCTATCAATATCACCTTGAAATTTTGCACATCCATTTACTTCATTTTCAAACCATTCAGGGTCAATATAGCCATTAGATTCTGTTATATCTCTAAATATTTTGAGTACAATTTTGGTATGGTTTTCAATACCAGTTTGCCTGTAATCTGGAATTTGACATAGATCCCAGAGCAGTTTTAATTCATCGATAGATAGCGAACGATATTTTAGTAATTGGTTGTCATAAATAAATTCGAGAGTTTGTTGATCTTCTCCAGGTTTTACTAATTTTAGGAATGGTAGTTTTGGTTTGATGGACAAACTATCTAAAATTGACTTTATAGAACTAAAATCTAAATTACTATTCCTCCATTTAATATTATCTATTTCTAAAAATTTATGATTCTCAATAGCTGAAACTAATTTAGCGTCTAATTCTTCATTCGGGTATGTCATGCAGAATGTTCCGTTGTTCATATATCTACCCGCTCGTCCTGCAATTTGACCAATTTCATGTGGATATAGATATCGGTATTTGTTCCCATCAAACTTTTTAATAGAGTCAAAAGCAATATGGTCAATATCCATATTAAGTCCCATTCCTATAGCGTCTGTAGCAACTAAATAGTCAGCCTGTCCTGATTGATATAATTCTACTTGAGCATTCCTAGTTCTTGGGGATAGCGCACCCAAAACAACAGCTGCACCACCGTTTTGTTGCCTAACAAAATCTGCAATTTCGTATACTCTATTGATAGAAAAAGCAATAATTGCAGTTTTTTTTCTTAAACGAGAAATTTTTTTTGAAGTTTCATAAGATAATGATGAGAATCTACTTTGTTTGATCACATCTATTTCTGGGATAATCTTCTTTAATATCTTTTCAATAGTATCTGATCCAAGAAATAATGTCTCAACTCTTCCTCTGGATTCAAATATTCTCTTTGTAAATATATGCCCCCTCTCAATATCATTTGCTAGTTGAACTTCATCTATAATTACAATATCAACTGGGATATCTGTTGGCATTGCTTCTACAGTACAAATATAGTATTTGGGATATTTGGGTATATATTTTTCTTCCCCAGTGATAAGAGCTACAGATTGCTTTCCAATTCTACTTGATATTTTATCATATAATTCACGTGCTAATAGCCTTAGTGGTACACCAACCATGCCTGAGTTATGTTTCAACATAATCTCTATTGCTTTATGAGTTTTGCCGGTATTGGTGGGGCCTAGAATTGCATTAATTTTTTGTTTTAAATTTAAAGACATGACTAATCGTTAATGCATTATTTAAAAAAAGAGAACACTAATAGAACAAAACGTGCCCGAATCAGTAATTATAATAAATTCATTTTTTGTTCTATACTAGATTTAGTATATAACTTTTTTTAAGTACATACTAATTTAGTTTAAATTCACTAATTCGCCATTAATTTTAAGGGATGTTAGATCAACAGAACCTGATGCTCCTTCAGTAATTGATATACTTGTGGGTATTAAAAATATATACCTATTCTTGAGAGTAATTTTAACAAAATTTATTTGAAATGGAGGTGTCGGTTTATTTCTATATTTCTCCATTTCTGTATCGGTGAATCCTACAAGAGGTTCATAGGTCGCATAGCATAGATTACTATCATCAACATCAACTTTGTTTAATTC
>JAYPSX010000003.1:0-3383 GCA_038133315.1 Hyphomicrobiales bacterium | reverse complement strand
TCTGCCATCAGTTATTTTCCAATAGCCAGTGCAAATATCGTCTGGGTGATACATTGATATTTCTAATAATGTTGAAATTGGGTCTATAACTTCATTATCAATATTATCCATTAGTGCTTTATATTTTTCTTCACTCAGAATAGGTCTAGTTAGGATGTTTTGCTTATCATTTTTGTATACAATACTGACATGACCAACCCCTTTTTTCGTTTCAATGTGATTATTATAAAATTTTGGTTGAATATCATTACTTTTCAATACTCCTCTTGCTGAAAATGACCAAACAGAACTAGAGAAGATGTCTCCTATTCCTTGAGTTTCAATTACTACATTAGAAAAGTATTGTGCTTGATTAAAATTAATTTCAAAATCTAGCTTTGCAATTTTAAGGCCAAGGGATTTTACGTCATAACTTAGATTTAACTGTTCATCAATGAAATATCTGTCATTAATGTCATAACCAATTTGGTTATTTTGCGATGAAGCGGATGCCTTGTATATTATTAGATTAATGACAAGGATACTTAGAATTGTAAGAAAAAATAAATTTCGTAATTTATGGATTTGTTTTATCATTGAAATGTATGTTATCTCCAAATAGTAAAATAAATATGACTATAAGGATTATTTACTGTCAATTTTATATTTTTCGAATTTAATTCATATTGAAGTTGACTGTTTGTTAGCAAGGGGGTATATACTCATATTTGAATATTGGAGTACTCATATGTCAAGAAAGTGTGAATTAACAGGCAAGGCAGTGATGTCTGGAAATAATGTTAGCCATGCAAATAATAAAAACCGTAGAAAGTTTCTACCTAATTTGCATCAGGTGACACTTCACAGTAATTTATTAGACGAAAAAATTTATCTTAAAGTATCTTCTAAAGCGCTCAGAACAGTTGAGCACCGAGGTGGTATAGATGAATATCTTATAAAAGAATCTTCTACAAATTTATCTCCAAAAGCACAAGTAATAAAAAAGCGTATAACTAAGGCTATCAATACTTCAGTTGAGTGATCTATATGCAGGATCGTAATTTGATCTACCTAGCAACTGCTATGGTTGTAGTTGTTTTAATTTCTAATATATTAGTGCAATATCCAGTTCAATTATTTGGACTGCAAGATTTATTAACTTGGGCTGCATTTACATATCCAATTGCATTCTTTGTCACAGATTTAACTAATCGATATTGTGGTCTCCAAACAGCCAAGAAAGTGGTTTATGTTGGATTTACCATTGCAGTTGTTTTATCTATATTATTTGCAACACCGAGAATTGCAATAGCATCTGGTATAGCATTCTTAGCTTCGCAAATTCTGGATATATACATATTTAGAAGATATATGAGGCATACTTGGTGGAAAGCTCCAATAATTTCATCTGCACTTGGTTCATTATTAGATACAACCATATTTTTTAGTATTGCTTTTTCTCTGAATTTCTCATTCCTTGGGTATGGTGACTCTTTTGCAACTGAACAGATACCAGCTTTCTTTATACAAATGGAAACTTCTAGATGGGTAATGTGGGCTATTGGTGATTTAATTGTAAAATTATTAGTAGCAATTGTTCTATTGATACCATTTAGAATATTTTATATTAGTAATTATAAATCAGTGTAGTTCTTATTTATTTTGATTTTCATCAAATAATTCGGCAAGCTTTTCTGTCATCACCCCGCCCAATTCTTCAACATCAATAATAGTCACAGCTCGTTTGTAGTATCTTGTGACATCGTGGCCAATACCGATCGCAATTAGTTCAATATCTTTGTTGGTTTCTATTTTATTTATTACTTTTTTTAGGTGTAATTCAAGGTAGTTCCCAGAATTTACGGATAAAGAAGAGTCATCAACTGGTGCGCCATCAGATATAACCATCATAATCTTTCTTTGCTCTTGTCTTTTCTGAATTCTCTCATAAGCCCATTCAAGAGCTTCACCATCTATATTTTCCTTCAGAATTCCTTCTTTCATCATAAGACCTAGATTTCGTTTTGATCTTCTCCATGGTGCGTCTGCAGATTTATATATAATATGCCTTAAATCATTTAGTCTTCCTGGCCTCATTGGTTTGCCAGAGTTGGTCCATAGTTCCCGTGATTGACCACCTTTCCATGCTTTTGTGGTAAAGCCCAAGACTTCTGCTTTGACACCACATCTTTCAAGAGTTCTTGTAAGTATGTCAGCACATGTTGCTGCCACCATTATTGGCCTGCCTCTCATAGAGCCAGAATTGTCTATCAATAATGTAACAACTGTGTCTCTGAAATCTGTATCTCTTTCCATTTTGAATGAAAGTGGGTGCATTGGATCAGTGACTACTCTAACAAGTCTTGCTGTGTCTAATATTCCTTCCTCAAGATCAAAATCCCATGATCGATTTTGCTGGGCCATTAATTTTCTTTGTAATTTATTTGCAAGTCTTGCGACAACACCCTGCAAATTCGATATTTGTTTATCAAGGTAATTTCTTAACCTATCTAATTCATCTATATCAGCAATCTCTTCGGCAGGTATGATTTCATCGAACTCAGTCGTAAAAACTTTGTATGAGGGCTGCCTTGTATTTTGTTTTGTTTCTTCAATTTCACCACGATTATCAGGAGCCGAGCTATCCTCCCCTTCATCCTCTACCCCTTTTAGATCATCTAGATCAATAAGGTCATCTGTAATTTCTTCGTCTAACATTTCAGTTTCATCAGGATCAAATTCATCACTTAACTCTGTATTTTCCTGTTCTGAACCTTCAACATCACTTTCACCTTCCTCATTTTTTGAGGATGATGGATCTCCTTCTCCCAAAGTACTTGCAATATCAAATGCATCAAGGAGTTCTGGGATTCTACTTGCAAAGGCATCTTGATCAAAAATTGATTCTTTCAGTTTATCAAGCTCATTAAGTGCTTTATCATTGATATGAGGACGCCATAGGTCGACAAATTTGCGGGTGTTATGAGGTGGAGCAAATCCTGTTAGTTTTTCTCTAATAATTAGGCTAATTGCTTCAGCTATTGGTGCCTCATCTTTTTGAGTGATATTATTTAAAGTGGAATTCCTATAGCTTGCAATATTCCTAGCATTTAAATTACTCGCACATCCAGGCATATCAATTGCACCAACTGCTTCTATACGCGCTTCCTCTATAGCATTATATAATTTTTGAGCTTGTGGAGTTGAAGGTAAATATTTTTTATGGATCAATTGATCATGGTTTTTTATCTTAAGAGCAAGAAGATCTGCTTGACCCCTGAGGATAGTTAAATCTTCTTTATTTATAGAATTACCAGGCTCTCGAAGCCTAATTTTTTTACCTGTAAGGGAGGGTGGTTCGTCTCCAAACAAAACTTCAAGTTCTGGTTCTTCTGCAATAGACC
>JAYPSX010000002.1:10571-20267 GCA_038133315.1 Hyphomicrobiales bacterium | reverse complement strand
AAATTCCCTATTTTTTTATTATTAAAATTTCTATATTAATCACTTATTCTAAAAACTTATAATGCATCTTTAACCAAAAGAAAATAACTTAAGTATTATCCGCTCCTCTTTTAAGTGCAGCAACACCGGTTCTTGAAACCTCTGTTAAACCCACGCTTGACATTAGATTAATGAAGCGATCGATTTCACGAGTTCTCCCTGTTATTTGAAAAATAAAGCTATCTAAGCTTGCGTCTACCGTTTGTGCATCAAATGCTTCCGCAAGTCGCAATGCCTCAAGCCTTTTATTGCCTGTTCCCTTAACCTTTATAAGAGCGAGCTCTCTCTCCAGAGCTCCGTATTGCCCATATTGAGCTGTTAAATCACTAACCCTGTGAACGGGAACTAATCAATCAACTTGAAACTTAATTTTTTCTATAACGCTTGGTGAACCTGATGTAACAAGTGTTATACGAGATAATTGGTTCTTACTTTCTGTTTCTGAAACCGTAAGTGAGTCAATATTAAAACCACGCGCCGCGAATAGCCCAATGACCCTTGCAAGCACACCTGGTTCGTTATCAACGATTATTGATAATGTATGCCTTTCTTCATTTTCATTTACTTTGACAATATCATAAGTTGAGGCAGGATTTTTTTCATTCATAATTCACACTCTTTATTTAGTTTATACCATTATTTTTCCGTCATCATCGATAGCATTTGACACTTGCTCATCTGTGACATTTTCACCAAGCAACATATCATTGTGAGCTTTGCCTGATGGTATCATCGGAAAACAATTTTCAAGATTTGCCACCTGACAATCCATAATAACTGGACCCGGTGTCTCTATCATTTTTATGATTGCTTCATCAAGATCTTGTGGTTTTTTAACATGAATACCTGTAGCACCATATGCCTCAGCAAGCTTTACGAAATCAGGAAGTGAGTCAGAGTAACTTTCTGAAATTCTATTTCCATGTAGAAGTTGTTGCCATTGTCTTACCATACCCATGTAGCTGTTATTTAAAATAAAAATTTTAGTATTTAACTTATATTGAACGGCTGTTGATAGTTCTTGAATATTCATCAAGATTGATGCATCCCCAGCAATATCTATTACCAAAGCTTCTGGATGAGCCACTTGTACTCCATTTGCAGCAGGAAAACCATAACCCATTGTTCCCAGTCCTCCAGATGTTAGCCACCTATTAGGTTCCTCAAATTTATAAAATTGAGCTGCCCACATTTGATGCTGTCCAACTTCTGTTGTTATGTATGTATCTCTGTCTTTTGTTAGTTCATATAATCGTTGAATTGCATATTGAGGCATTATAATATCGGAGTTTGCCTTGTATTTAAGGCAATTAACTTTCTTCCATAGATCAATTTGAGCCCACCACTTATCATAAGTTGGAAAATTTTGAATCTTACGGTCTTTTATAATCTTTAACGCCTCACTTAAAAATTTTTCACAATCTGTAAGAATAGCAAGATCTACATCAACATTTTTATTAACTGATGTTGCGTCAATATCAATATGGACTTTCTTGGAATTTGGTGAAAATTCATCTATTTTTCCGGTAATTCTATCATCAAACCTTGCACCCAAGCAAATCATCAAGTCACAGTCATGCATAGCCATATTTGCTTCGTATGTACCATGCATTCCTAGCATACCTAGCCAATTTTTTCCTGAGCCAGGATACGCACCTAGTCCCATAAGTGTTGATGTAATTGGAACATTGGTTGTTTTAACAAATTTATTTAATAATTTTGAAGCATTTGGTCCTGAATTGATGACACCACCACCAGTATATAGGATTGGTCTTTTTGATCTTTGGATTAATTCTATAACCTTACCAACTGCTTTATGATCTACTGTGGTAGGAGGGGTATAAGTTTTATGAGTGATTTTTGATAAATTTTCGTAATCACCTTCAGCAAACTGAATATCTTTCGGAATATCAATCAACACTGGTCCAGGTCTACCTGATCTTGCAATATAAAATGCTTCATGCATAATCCTTGGAAGATCCTTGATGTCCTTAACCAACCAATTATGCTTTGTACATGCTCTGGTGATACCAACTGTATCTGCTTCCTGAAATGCATCACTTCCAATTAGATGTGTCGGCACCTGCCCACTAATACAAACTATTGGAATTGAGTCTAATAGAGCATCTGTTAGCCCAGTCACTGCATTTGTAGCACCAGGACCTGATGTTACTATGAGAACTCCAACTTTTCCAGTTGAACGGGCATAACCCTCTGCAGCATGAGCAGCTCCTTGTTCATGCCTGACAAGAATATGCTTAACTTCTTCCTGCTGAAATATTGCATCATATATAGGTAAAACTGCACCACCCGGATAACCAAACACAGAATCAACACCTTGATCTGCAATTGCTTGAATTACTATTTCTGCTCCGCTAATATTTTTTCCCATTGTACAAAAACCCAGTTATATATTTCACTTATCTTCAAATAAAAATTACTTAAAAAATAAAAAAGGGGCGTTTGCCCCTATCAAAGTATCACCATCAAGAGTCCAGAGTGAACTCAGGTGATACAAGCGACGACCAGTAGTTTATTGTTTAAGTAAATCATTATTTTTCCAAATTAAACATAATTAATATATTACAAAAAAAAAATTAATCAATTTTTTTGTTGCAGCTTAAAAAAAATATTTAGGTTCGTCAATCCACTCCCAATCCATCATTTTTTTTCTAGCCCAAGTCAATTGTCTTTTTACATATCTTTTGGTATTTGTAATAATTCTGTCATTAAGTATTTCAAGAGAAATATCATCTTCTAAGTAAGCAATGGTATCTTTGACACCTATTGCTTTCATTATTGGATTTGAGTTCGATATTTTTTTACTACTCAATAGCTTTATTTCTTCATAAAGTTGATCATTTCCTATAATTTCTGAAGTCCTTTTTATTATATTGTCATCAATGACTTTCCTTGGTGGACATAAATAGATCATCTTTGACATAGATTTATTTATAATCGATTTACCTGGTGACAATTGCCAGTCTCTAATTGATTTGCCAGTGTCATCAAAAACTTCTAATGCACGTATAATTCTGGTACTATCTGTTGAATTGATTGTAGCTGCAGACTTTGGGTCTAACTCTTTGAGTTTGTTAAATAATGCCTCAGTACCCTTATGTTCTTTTATCTCCTCCCATTTTAATCTAGTTTTAGCACTAATCTCAGGTATCTCAGAAATCTCACCAAATAAACCTGCAAAATACAGTCCAGTTCCACCGACAATTACAGGGATCTTATTTATTTTAATTAAAAAATTTATAAGAGGTTCAATATCGCTAATCCATTCACCAACTGAATATCGAATTTTTGGATCAATATACCCGTAGAGAAAATGTGGAATAGTATCCATATCCTTATTTGATGGTCTTGCTGTAATTAACGAAATTGTGTTATATATTTGCATAGAGTCAGCATTAATAACAACTCCTCCGACTTTTTCTGCAATATCTAGTGCTAGTTTTGATTTACCAGAAGCTGTTGGACCTGATATAAGAATTGAGCTATAATTTGACATCTACCCTGTTCTCTTGACAAAAGAAAAAAAATGAAAAAAGTACTCACCATTGTATCTAATGAAGTTAATATAATATCAAATAATTGTTTTGAAGCAATTCAAGACTTGATAAACACAAAGACAAGAAATGCATGGTTAAAAAAAGAGTTAGCGTGTGATCTTTACTTTGACGATATAACAGCAAAAATAGATGAAAACTTATTCAACTATCTTGATCAAAAACAATTTGATTGGGCCTTTCAGGAAGATTTAAATAGAAATAAAAAACTTTTTCTATCTGATATGGACTCAACAATGATTAAACAGGAGTGCATCGACGAACTGGCTCATTATGCTGGTGTTAGACGAGAGGTTAGTCTAATTACAGCAAAATCAATGAATGGTGAAATAAGTTTCACAGAAGCTTTCATTCAGAGAGTAGGTCTATTAGAGGGAATGGATATTAATGTACTAGATGAAGTTTACTTAAATATTGAGCTAAATGATGGAGCCGAGCTACTTTTAAAAAATCTTTCAAAACAGAATATTTATACAGTTCTTGTATCAGGTGGTTTTACCTTCTTTACGGATAAATTATCAGAAAAACTTGGTTTTAGAGAAAACTATGCGAACAAGCTTGAAATTCTGAATAACAAAATCACTGGAAGGGTTTTGCCTCCAATAATAGATGGCAATGCAAAAAAAAATATCTTAGATCAAATTACTAAAAAGATGAAACTGAATAACTATGATGTAGTTTCTGTTGGTGATGGTGCAAACGATCTTGAAATGATTAGCAATTCTGCACTAGGCGTTTCTTACCATGGAAAGTATATATTGAGAAACAAAGCCAATGCACAGATAAACCATACAAATCTGAGTAGTATATTATTCTTTATCGGACTCAGGGAGGCCGATATCATATATTAATCATTAGTTACTTTTATAGGGAAAACTCTGATCATATTTTGACCTCGTACAGCTTTTATAAGCATCAGATCCCTATTAGCTCTCCGATATTTTTCTAGAATTCTTATAAATTGATCTACACTATATAAGTCCTGCTCATTTATAACGTTTATGAGATCACCTTCACGAAGGCCTCGTTTAAAAGCATCTGATTGTTCATCAATTACTGTTACAACAAGTCCTTTTTGCTTATCGTTTAAATTATATCTTTGTGACAAATCGTCTGTGAGTGTGCTCAATGAGAATCCTAGATCTAAACTTGTTGAGTTGTCTATATCCACATCTGGTTCATCTTCAATTGATGCAACAAGGTCAGCTTCATTAAGCCTATCAATGACGACATATTTTGTTATGGACTTATTATTTCTCCAAACTTCAACTTTTACTTTTTTCCCAATTTTTGTTTCAGCAACAATTCTTGGTAATTCTCTCATTGTACTGATAGGTTGATTATCAAAATTTAGAATTACATCACCGGATTTAATGCCCGCAGGTTTTGCCGGACCGCTATCATCAACTGCTACAACTAGTGCACCCATTGTATCGCTTAATCCTAGGCTTTCTGCAATGTCATCTGAAACTTCTTGAATCCTGACACCTAACCATCCACGTCTTGTTTCACCATATTCAATAAGTTGATCGATAACGGATATTGCCGTGTTTGAAGGTATTGCAAATCCTATTCCAACTGAGCCACCTGTAGTTGATATTATTGCGGAGTTTATACCAACAACTTGACCTTCAGCATTGAATAATGGCCCACCACTATTACCCCTGTTAATTGCTGCATCTGTTTGGATAAAGTTATCATACGGACCGGATCTTATATCTCTATTTTTTGCTGATACAATACCTGCTGTTACAGTTCCTCCTAATCCAAAAGGGTTACCTATAGCCATAACCCATTCACCTACTTTCAAATTATCAGAGTCACCAAATTCTAAAGCCAATAAATCTTGTTCTGGTTCTGGATTAATTTTGAGCACAGCAAGGTCTGTTTTAGTATCTTTTCCTAATAACTCTGCTGACAATACAATTCCATTTGAAAATATAACATCTATTTCATCCGCATCCAAAATTACATGTGCATTTGTTAGGATAATTCCTTCTTCATCAATAACAAAGCCTGAGCCCAGAGAACTTGGAGCTTGCTGTTGTTGAGAGTTCTTATTTTTTTCATACCAATCCTTAAAAACATCTGGGATTTCATTTGGATCTAATCCCTGAAACATTTCATTATTTTCAATTTTTTGTGTGGTTGAAATATTTACAACTGAATCAGCATACTTACTGGCTATCTCAGAGAAGTCTGGATAAGCTTTTACCTCGATTGGAAATATTAATAAAAAAGTGAATATTAGAATGTAAAGAAATGAGTTGTTTTTTGTATACATTGTATGATTAATCCTTTCAGATAAATTTTATAGCTAACAAATATGTAAAGATTTTGTCAAAATTATGTTCACACTATCCAAATTAATAAAACACCAATAGATACCATTATCAAACCGAATATTCTGAGATTATTGGTGTCCATAGACATTACTGCAGACAACATTTTCTTAGTTTGTTCAGGGAATAATGCGTACATCGCTCCTTCAAACAATAAGAAAATGGCAATTGCCAGAATGAATACATCCATTATTTATTTGAACCAAGTGGATCTTTGAAATAATTAAAGAAGTCAGTGTCAGGTGATATAACTAATCTTGTATCTCCAGATTTGAGACTTTCTTCATAAGCAACCATTGATCTATAAAACTTAAAGAACTCTGGATCTTGCCCATAAGATTCAGCATAAATTTTATTTCTTCCTGCATCGCCTTCACCACGTTTGATTTCAGATATTTTATTTGCTTCTGCTATTATTATCTTCGCCTCTTTATCAGATCTTGATGTGATAATCTTAGCTTGTTCTTGACCTCTTGCCCTTATATCATTTGCCTCTTTTGTTCTCGCTGTTTGCATACGCATATAAACGGCTTGACTGTTTGCCTCTGGCAAATCAGCACGTCTGATACGCACATCAACTATTGACATTCCTAGAGCAGCTGCTTCATTATTCACTTGTTCTGTAATTCTTTTCATAAGTTCAGGTCGCTTGTCTCTTACAATTTCTTCAAATGTTGATTCACCGAGCACCCTACGAACTGCTGAGTTGAGTATCTGAGAAAGTCTTGCATTGGCTCTAGCTGATGTCTGAACAGATTGGTAATATTTCAAGGCATCAGTAATTCTATATCTTGAATAAGCATCAACGACTAATCTTTTTTGATCAGAAGCGATTACCTCTTGTGATTCAGAGTCCAAGTCTAAAATTCTCTTATCTATATATACTGCATCATCTGCAATTGGCATTTTGAAGTGCAAACCTGGTTCGGTTACGATTCTAATTGCTTCACCAAACCTGAGTATTAATGCCTGCTGAGTTTGATGGACTGTAAATGCAGCACTAAGAAATACAAAAGCAGAAGCGATGACTAAAATTATAAGTCCCGTTAGCCCAATTTTCTTAATCATTGATTTGCCTCATTATTTTGTTTCTTTTGCAATTGATCTAAAGGTAAATATGGAACAACATTTGAACTTTCACCACTTTGATCAATGATTATCTTGTCCATTCCACCATAAACTCTCTCGATTGTTTCTAAATACATACGTCCCCTTGTGACTTCGGGAGCTTTCTTATATTCTTCATATATTGCGTTAAATCTTGAAGCTTGACCTTCTGCATCGGCAATAACTGAATTTTTGTAAGCTTCTGCGGCTTCTATTAACTGAGCAGCTTCCCCTCTTGCAGCCGGAATAATTCTATTTGAATATGCTTCAGCTTCATTTCTCAATCTCTCCTGATCAGCTCGTGCAGCTTGAACATCTCTGAATGCATCAATAACTGCAGCAGGTGGATCAACCTTCTGAAGTTGAACACGTCTTATCAAGATACCTGCGCCATACTCGTCAAGTGTTTTTTGCATCAAGTCTCGAACTGCTGACTCATTTCTTTCTCTTCCTTGTGTGAGTATTTGTTCAAGATCTGCCCCACCTACTATTTCTCTCATAGCGCTTTCTGCTACTGCCTTAACAGTAGACTCTTGATTTTCGATGTTGAACAAGAAATCAGCTGCATCATTAATTACCCATTGAACTGAGAAGTCCACATCAACAATATTTTCATCGCCTGTTAGCATAAGACTTTCTTCAGGTACATCTCTGCCAACTGCTCCACGGCCGATTGATGCTTGACTCGAAGTTCTTATTCCAACTTCTACTTGATTTTCTCTAGTAACTTTTGGTTTAACAACAGTTTCAATTGGGAAAGGCAGATGATAATGAAGACCATCTGGTGTTGAACGAATATATTCACCAAAACGAAGAACGATACCTTGCTCATCTGGCTGAACTCTGTATACACCTGTGGCACCCCATATTGCCAAGGCAATTAGTACGATTAGGGCCCAGTTCTTTTTGCTTACTTTGCCGTTTGGTGATTTTGGGGAAAATCTTCCAAAGCTATTTTTTAGATTAGTGATTAATTTATCTAAATCATTGTTATCAAAATTACCACCGTTAGGTCCTCTTCCCCATGGACCATTATTATTGTTGTTGTCCCAAGACATTAATATATACCCTCATAAATTAGTATAAGTCACACTATTATAAGATAGTAACGCTGTAAATTAATTTAAAGTCTTTCAACAAAAATAGATCTAAATAAATATTTCTATTTTTTTTTATATGTAACAAATGAAAATGGAATATTGTCATCTTCAGAATCATGTAAATCTCTGCTAACCTCTATCCAATCATTATTGCTCAGTTCTTCAAAGAAAACATCCCCTGCATACTCTGCGTGAACCTCTGTGATATAAATCTTATTTACAAATTCCATCGATTGCTTAAAAATTTGAGCTCCACCAATAATAAATATTTCTTCTTGTTCAGAATCCTGCATCTTTAAATAATTTTTTGCTTCTGTAATTGCAGCCTCTAAATTATTTACTACCACACACTCCTCGATTATTAGATCAGTGTTTTTTGTAATGATTATATTCAATCTTCCTGGTAATGGCTTACCGATTGAGTCGAATGTTTTTCTTCCCATAATAATAGGTTTGCCCATAGTTATTGCTTTAAAGTACTTGAGGTCCTCAGGGATATGCCAAGGTAATTGACCATCAATGCCAATAACTCTATTTGAGGAATGTGCAACAATTAGCGAAATTAACATTATACAGCAACTTTTGCTTTTATGTGAGGATGTGACTCATAATCGATTATTTTGATATCTTCATATTGGAAATCAAATAAGTTATTTACACTATTATTCAGTTCTATCTTTGGTAAATTCATCGGTTTTCTTTGAAGTTGCATTTTAACTTGCTCAATATGGTTTGTGTATATATGGGCGTCACCAAAAGTATGAACAAAATCACCGACCTTTAAATTGGATACATGTGCGATCATGTGAGTTAAAAGCGCATAAGACGCAATGTTAAATGGTACACCCAGGAATACATCCGCTGACCTCTGGTATAAGTGGCAACTCAGCTTATTGTTTGATACATAGAACTGAAATAAACAATGACAAGGAGGAAGTGCCATATTTTCTACATCACTAACATTCCATGCAGATATAATATGACGCCTTGAGTCTGGATTTTTTTTAATATTTATCAATAAATTTGAAATTTGATCAATAGTTTCATTATTAGGTGCAGACCATGAACGCCATTGTTTACCATAGACAGGCCCTAAATCTCCTTTATTGTCTGCCCATTCGTTCCAGATCGATACACCATTATCATTTAAGTATCTGATATTAGTATCTCCAGATAAAAACCAGAGTAATTCATAGACTATTGACCTAATATGCAGCTTTTTCGTTGTTACCAATGGGAATCCTTTTGATAAATCAAAACGCATCTGATAACCAAATATGGATAACGTGCCAGTACCTGTTCTGTCGTTTTTACTCTCGCCGTTTTGTAAAATGTGGTCTAAAAGTTTCAAATATTCATTCATCGATAAATTATGACTGATTCATCGCACTATATGAAGTGAGAAATAATTTTATTATAAACTTTCTTTAGATATTAATTCGCATTATTATAATATGGCTTTCGAGCTATGGTAATAAATTGGCGTCAAAATAAACTTATCGGACCCGGGGGCGGTACCCGGCGCCTCCACCA
>JAYPSX010000002.1:0-10471 GCA_038133315.1 Hyphomicrobiales bacterium | reverse complement strand
ATGGGGGCGAAATAGGATCGACGAGAGCGTAAAAGGCTACCTTTTACTCGGTATAGTACCACCGTTATCGGGCTAAACTTATAGTTGCAAATGACAACTATGCTCCGGTTGCAGTAGCTGCATAGTCAGCTTGAGCACCGAAACTTAAGCCCTTGTCTCTAGCAAGCCAAGGCGGGGTGTGGGGGCACCTGGCAACAGAACGCCCCTTTTTTATCTCCATCAAATAATACCTCTAAGTGATTCAACTCCTGATTAATCAAAAGTACTTATTAATCTTTTTTATGATTAAGAAAAATATATGATTTAAATTTAAGAAATTTTGTTTAATAATTAAAAGAAATTTGATGGGTGTTGAATATGAATTCTGATTTGATTGGGTATAACAAATTAATGAATAAAGCGATGATTAACGTTATCATTGATGTGCTATCATTTATCAAAGACAGCAATCATATTCCTGGAGAACATCATCTTTATATTTCATTTGCTACTAGACACAAAAGTGTGATTATACCAAAACAATTAAAAGAAAAATTTCCAGATAAGATGACCATAGTTTTACAACATCAGTTTCAAGATCTCGAAATAAAAGAAAGCTATTTTTCAGTAACTCTTCATTTTGATAATATACCTCAAATAATTACAATTCCATACGATGCAATTACAAGCTTCTTTGACCCATCTGTAAATTTTGGAATTGATTTTCTTGCACAAAATAACTCAACAACTGATACAAAAATCCACGATGAGAAAGAGAAAATAATTTTAGATAATAGACATATATCAGTTAAACAACAAAATATTAAACTTGAAGAGAAAAAATCAGCGGAAGTTGTTTCTTTAAGTGAGTTTAAAAAATAACATAAGTTATGAGGAAAATATGAATAAAAGAATAGAAACAGATACCTTTGGTGAAATTGAAGTTGATAATGATAAGTATTGGGGAGCGCAATCACAAAGGTCCATCCAAAACTTTAAAATTGGCTGGGAAAAACAACCAAGTTCAATAATAAAAGCTTTAGGTGTAGTAAAAGCTGCAGCTGCAAAAGTAAATATGGATTATGGTAAATTAGACAAAAATATAGGGCAAAATATTATTAAAGCAGCTCAGGAAGTGATTGATGGCAAACTGAATGATCACTTTCCACTAGTTGTCTGGCAAACTGGATCAGGTACTCAATCAAATATGAATGCAAATGAGGTGATATCCAATAGAGCGATCGAAATTATGGGAGGAAAAATTGGATCAAAATCTCCTGTCCACCCAAATGACCACTGTAATATGTCCCAGTCATCAAATGATACATACCCAACAGCTATGCATATTGCATGTGCAACAGAGATAATTGATCAACTAATACCTTCACTGAGGTCATTCCTAAAAAAATTAGATGAAAAATCCAAAAATTGGAATGATATTATAAAAATAGGTCGAACGCACACACAAGACGCAACACCACTTACCTTAGGTCAAGAGTTCTCAGGCTATGCAAAACAAATTGAATTTGGAATTGAAAGAATTGAGAGTACATTACCAAGACTGATGGAACTTGCACAGGGTGGTACAGCTGTTGGAACAGGATTGAATGCTCCAAAGGATTTTGGTGAAAAAATAGCAAAAGAAATATCTAAGTTAACAAATAAGAATTTTACTACAGCACCAAATAAATTCGAAGCATTATCGGCGCATGATGCGATGATAATGGCCCACGGTGCTATTAATACTGTGGCTGCATCGTTATTCAAAATAGCTAATGACATAAGATTTCTTGGAAGTGGTCCACGAGCTGGACTTGGAGAATTGTCATTACCAGAAAATGAACCAGGTTCATCCATAATGCCTGGAAAAGTTAACCCAACACAATGTGAATCACTCACACAAGTTTGTATCCATATTTTTGGTAACAACACAGGAATTTCAATGGCAGGCAGTCAAGGTCATTTCCAGTTAAACGTATATAATCCTATGATGGCATATAATTTTCTCCAATCAGTAAAATTAATGTCGGACGCAGTTAAATCTTTTGAAATTAATTGTTTAGATGGTCTTGAACCTCGTGAGGATAATATCAAAGCAAACGTTGACAGGTCGCTTATGTTGGTTACAGCTTTAGCACCGAGCATAGGCTATGATAAAGCCGCAGAACTTGCAAAAAAAGCACACAAAAATAACACTACTCTAAAAGAAGAAGCACTGAAATCTGGATATATAGATGAAAAAAGCTTTGACGAATTGGTTGACCCAAGAAAAATGATTTGAATAAATGAAAAAACGGTCAATAAGTATTGCGGGTCACAGGACAAGTATTGCTTTAGAGGATGAATTTTGGATTTTAGTTCAAAAAATATCTGTTGAAATGGACTTATCTATACCTAAATTACTAGAGTTAATTGAAAACCAAAAGAAAAGTAATAATTTAGCATCTGCAATTAGATTATATGTTTTAGACTATTTGACAAAAAATAAAAAATAGTTGGGTAATTCAATTTATTTCACTCAAAATATGTAACTGTGGTGTAATTATAGTATTTATGAATACTGACTATCTATCCTATCTGAATGAACAACAGAAAGAGGCAGTCCTTTACACAGAAGGCCCCTTATTAATACTCGCAGGAGCAGGCACAGGTAAAACGAGTGTCTTAACTTCAAGACTTGCCCATATCATTCATAACAAACTCGCGTTTCCAAATAATATTTTAGCCGTTACTTTTACCAATAAAGCTGCAAAAGAGATGCAATTTAGAATTGGGAATATCATCGGCAAGGCAGTTGAAGGAATGAATTGGCTTGGTACATTTCATTCCATTGGAACAAAATTACTTAGAATGCACGCAGAATTAGTTAATTTAAAAAGTGACTTTACAATCTTAGATACTGATGACCAATTAAAAGTTATAAAAGAGGTTATTCGACTAATGGATATTGATGAGAAACAATTTCCTCCTAGATTATTTCTATCATTTATTGATCAATGCAAGAATAAAGGACTTTCACCAGAAAAAGTAAGCACTCAAATGGATCTAGATTCAATCCATGAAAAAAGTATAGAAGTATATAAAAATTACCAACAAAGACTAAAGACATTAAATTCTGCTGATTTCGGAGATTTATTAATGTTACCCTTACAAATCCTGAAAGAAAATGAAGTAATACTTGATAAGTTCCAATCAATCTTCAAGTATATCCTAGTCGATGAGTACCAGGATACAAACACAGTCCAATATCTACTCCTTAGAATCTTATCACAAAAAAATAGAAATATTGCATGTGTCGGGGATGATGACCAATCTATATATGGTTGGAGAGGAGCTGACGTAAATAATATATTAAACTTTGAAAAAGACTTTGATGGATCAAAAATTATTCGCCTTGAAAAAAACTACAGGTCAACCGTGAATATTCTTGGCGCCGCAAGGAGTCTAATTGCAAATAATATTGATAGACTTGGGAAAGAATTATCTTCAAGCTCTGATGAGGTTGGAGATAAAGTTAAACTTATATCTGTCTGGAGTGCAGAAGACGAAGCAATATTTATATCAGACGAGATTGAGAGAAAATTATTATCAAAAACTGATTTAAATCAGATATCAATTCTTGTTAGAGCAAGTTTTCAGATGAGAGAAATTGAGGATAGATTAATACTAAATAGCATCCCATATAGAGTAATTGGTGGTCCAAAATTCTACGAAAGACAAGAAATAAGAGATGTAATTGCATATTTACAGTTATTATTAAATCAAAATCATGATCTTAAATTTGAACGTATATTAAATGTTCCAAAAAGAGGCTTAGGTGAAACAACTATCAGAATGCTGAATGATGCATCTAAGATATATAACTTATCACTTTTTGATGTATCAAAAAAACTCATACAAACAGATGAATTAAAACCTCAACAAAGAACTCAACTAAGCAGCTTTATAGCGATGGTTGAAAATTGGAAAAGAAAATTGGATGAGTTAGACCACGTTACTCTCACTGAACTAATCTTGGAGGATTCTGGGTATATAGAAATGTGGGAAAAAGATAAAACACCCTCAAGTCTAAATAGAATAGAAAATATTAAAGAACTTGTTGGACAAATTGGTGAATTTAATTCACTACATGAATTCATTGATCATGTTTCTTTGGTGCTTGAAGTTGAAAATGATCAGAGTACCAGCAAAGTTAGCCTGATGACTTTACACTCAGCAAAAGGACTTGAATTTGATTGTGTTTTTATGCCAGGACTTGAAGAAGGTATTTTCCCAAATCAAAGATCATTAGATGAAAAAGGTAATATTGGACTCGAAGAAGAACGAAGACTCGCTCACGTTGGTATGACAAGAGCAAAAAAATATCTGTATCTAATTAATTCTCAAAATAGAAGAGTATACGGCAATTGGATGCAATCCATTCCTTCTCGTTTCATTTCTGAGATTTCGAGAGAATTTATTGATGATGATACCACTCTATATGCACCTGCTATAAATACTATCAATACCTATGGTAATGCTTTACAGAATATAACTCCATACGATTATCAAAGGAAAAAGTTATCAGCTATGGAGAGGCTAAAGGCTGCAGGACATTTCGATAATTCAACAGAAACATTTGATGATATTTCAGATGCCGATAATTTGATTGTGTTGCAAAATCAGCGTGTCTTTCATACTAAATTTGGTTACGGAATTGTGATTGATAATGAAAATGACAGAGTTGAAGTTGATTTCGATAAAGCTGGCAAAAAAATTGTTTTATCTTCATATTTGGAAGTTGTTAAAAATGACTGAATATGTTGAAGCAATTATCAAGACTGATTTATCTATAAATGAATTAGATGATGACTACTTATTTGACGAAGGTATTAAATCAATAACACAAGCCAATATAGGAAAAGATCAATACATTAGTTTTCATTTTGATGTAAAAAATGAAGCTAATATAATAAAAATTATTCATAGTATATATGGAAAATACGTAGACTTCACAATAAAACAAATTCCTAAAAAGAATTGGGTACTTGAGACACAAAAAAACCTTAGGCCGATTATTAGTAAGAACATCATCATACACAATAATAATTACCCAAAATCAAAATACTCGCAAATAGATCTATGCATTAATGAGAGTATGGCTTTTGGCACAGGTCATCATGGAACAACATATGGTTGTATTGAAGCCTTATCAGACTTGAAGAAAAAAAGAAAAATAAATTATTTTCTTGATATTGGAACCGGAAGCGGGATTTTATCGATTATTATGAATAAATTATGGTATTGCAGTGGGATTGCTATTGATAATGATAAAATAGCAATTGATGTTACAAAAAAAAACTTCACTAAGAATAATGTTAATCCTTCAGTAAAATATAAAGTCTTAGATATTATGAGGGATAGTCACTACTTAAAAAGTAATAATTATGACCTAATAATTGTTAATATCTTAGCTAATGTAATCAATAAAATACGATTTGATTTAAGAGAATTAATCGATATGAATGGTACGTTGATATTATCTGGAATTACTTATTTGCAAAAGAATACAATACTTATGCGTTTTTTAAGTATTGGTTTTGTTAAAATAAAAGAATATCAATATGAAGAATGGGTTACTCTTACACTGGTGTATTGCAAGAGTAACCGTCATAGAAAGTATTTAAATGATTATAAATAGATGCAGTAAAAGTTTTTTTATTATATGATTTTAACAATCATAATGATGCGTATAACTACTTAGCTGTTGCTTTATTGAGTTTAACTACGATGTCCTGTAGAGATAAACCTTTATATTCAGCTGTATTTACTAATTTTTGAGCAACATAATAATTTGCTTGATATTGCCTTGCTAAAACCCAACTTTTAAAAAAACCGCGTAATGATTTGTTAATTGTTGAGAATATTGTTTCAACGGCGTTAACTGAGTTATTTAGAATGTATTCCATAGTATAATTATTTTCCCTGTTGATAATTTAATTTTAATGAGCGTGAGTTACTTTAATTTTGAATAAGAGGCTCTATTTATTGCAACAAGAATGTCCCCTACAGGTAGTCCTTCTGCTTTAGCAAACTCACGTGCTGCTTTTAATTGAGCTTGCTTTTTCTTATTTGAATTAAAGTTGATACCAAAAAAACCGTTTGCGAGGTTTATTGAATAATTAGTAAACTGCATTTTTTTCCTTTCTATATTTTCTATTTTGTTTAGTTTTGTTATCAATATATGCTTATATATAGTTATTTGAGAGTAAGTTAGTAGTACAAAAAATTTATATTAGATATGCATTTTTTGCATATATATATTTAAAATGATTGCATAAAATATATATGAAAAAACCTTCAATAAATTATGATAATTTCAAGTAAAATAAAAAAACTAAGAGATCAAATGAAAGCGAAAAATATACATATGTATATTATTCCTATGAAAAATAGGTACCTTAACAGCGATCTCGAAGAACCCGAAATGAGAATAAAATATATTTCTGGATTCGATGGCTCAGCCGGATTAATTTTCATTACAGAAACTAAAATTTCACTATTTGTAGACGGTAGATACTCCCTGCAGGCAAAGCTTCAAGTAGATACTAATATTTTTGAGATTAATGAACTGAGTTTTCAAAAAACTTTAGAGTGGATTAAAAATAGTTTAAAAAAAAATAGTAAAATTGGCTTTGATCCGAAATTACATCCCATACATGAAATAGAAAATTATATAAATAAGTTAGAAAATAATTTTATTAGTTTTGTAACAATTGATCGTAATCTAGTTGATTTGATTAGAACTGATTTTACCTCAGTTAGAGCAAAAAAATATACCTTGTCTATTATAGATGAGAAATATAGTGGATTATCAATTTCACAAAAACTGTATTATTTGAGAAATAAATACATTAAAAATGATAACGAACTTATATTCACGCAAGATAATGATGTTGTCTCTTGGATTTCAAATCTAAGAGCACTCAATAAACAATATACCCCATCAATTTTGGGATCATGCATTCTTACAAAGAAAAATTGTTACTTATTAATATCCAACAATGTAACTGTGCCTTTTGAGGTCAATGCACAATACTCAGAAATAGAGTTCTTAGATGAGAATGAATTTGAATTTTTAATTAATTCAAAATTAAGTGAAACTAATATTGCAAAAATTGATAAACAAAATACAGCTGTTTATTTTACCGAAAAGTTTAATAAAAAAGGATATGAATTGATTTCTTTCAATGAGTTTGAAAGAGAAAAATCTATAAAGAATGAAACCGAGCTTAAAAACATAATGAGAAGCCATATCTACGATGGGCAAGCTATTTGTAATTTTATCTATTGGTTAAAGCAGACTAATAATAAGAAACCAATTGATGAAATAAGTATTATCAATCAACTTGAACAATATAGAACAAGATCTTCAACGGATTATCTTGGTCCAAGTTTTCCGGCAATAGTAGGTTTTAAAGAAAATGGCGCAATAATCCACTACAGGGCAACAAATCAAAGTTGTAAAAAAATATCTGATGGGGGCTTACTGCTCATTGACTCAGGAGGTCAATATAAATATGGGACTACAGATATAACAAGGACATTTCTAATTGGAGATGCAAATAAGGAATATAGTAGATTATACACTATAGTTTTGAAAGCACACATTGCACTTGCAAGTGCGACTTTTGATAGCAATACGACCGGTAGTGAACTGGATAAGTCGTCGAGAGAAATTATTGAGTCATATGGATACAATTACAACCATGGTACAGGACATGGAGTCGGTTATTTACTCTCTGTACATGAAGGACCTCTGTCAATATCTCCTAGAGAGAGTAGGTCTGGATTTTCAGAAAATATGCTATTTTCTAATGAGCCAGGGATTTACATTGAGGGCGAATTAGGTATTAGAATAGAAAATTTAATGATTATAAGAAAAAATACTGCTTCAGATAATTTAAACAAATTACATTTTGAAACCATTTCATTTGCTCCATTCGAGAGAAATTTAATTGATAGAGATATCCTAAATGAGAATGAGGTTGATTGGGTTAACAACTACCATGAAACAGTCTATGAAAAACTCAACAAGGGGCTAGATATTGAGACAAAGGAATGGCTAAGTAAGGAGACAGCCCCGATCTAATTTAATAAATCCAGCCAATCATTTTCATCAATAACTTTTATATGTAAATCTCTTGCCTTAGTTAACTTTGAACCAGATTCCTCTCCTGCAACAAGTAAATCAGTTTTATTTGAAATAGAACTCAAAACCTTTGCTCCCATTCTTTCAGCTTTATCTTTTGCTTCTGCTCGAGACATGGTGTTAAATTTTCCTGTAAAGACAATACTCAAACCACTAATTTTTGAGTCGAGTTTTTGCTCTATTACGATATCCATAATATCTAATTGATCATTAAGATTCCTAACTACTGCAGCATTATTATCAATGGATAGAAAATCTAAAAAAGATTTTATTACCACCTCGCCGATACCATCATTATCTAGAAAAGCTTCTAGATAAGAATTATAATCTGAATGAATATTTTCTATCAAACTGATTAAATTACTCATACTGTTCAAATTTTGAGAAATAATTTTTGATGTATTAATCCCTATATGCCTTATTCCTAATGAGTAAATAAATTTATCTAATTTAATTTTACGCTTCTCATCAATACTGGAAAAAAGATTAGACATTGATAACTTTCCCCAACCATCCAAGGATAAAATATCAATTAAACCCTGCTCTTGCCTTGACTGAAGAGTGAATATATCATTTGGTCTTTTTATAAAACCCCTATCATAAAAGAGTTGCATACTTTTGCCCCCAAATCCTTCAATATTCATGGCGTCTCTTGATACAAAAAATTCCAGCCTACCCAATTCTTGGCTAACACAATAAAAGTCCCCCGTACAACGTCTAACTGAAGAAGACTTGCCTGTGGAAGCATTTATCTCTCTTATCGCAGGACTGTTACAAATTGGACACAATTGTGGAAATTCGTATTTTTGAGAGTTATGAGGCCGTTTTGAGATATCAACACCAACTACCTTTGGTATGACATCACCAGATCTTATGACTTCTACAGTATCACCTATTCGAATGTCAGAACCATTTCTGATTTGATTCCCATCACTATTAATGCCAGAGATAAAATCTTCATTATGAAGGGTGGCATTTCTAACAACCACACCACCAATATTAATTGGTTCCAATTTTGCAACAGGAGTTAATGCGCCTGTCCTACCAACTTGTACATCGATGTCTATAATCCTAGTATTCGCTTTTTCAGCTCGGAATTTATGGGCAACTGCCCATCGGGGTGACCTTGACACAAACCCCAAACGATCTTGTAAACTAAGTGAGTTGATTTTGTATACTACACCATCAATATCATAATCAAGACTAGATCTTATAGAGTCTAATTCAGAGTAAGAGTCAATAAGCTCATTCTTTGATCGATTGATTTTTGTGTATGGATTAATTGCAAAGCCCCACTCCTTGAACTTAGAAATGACCTCAAAGTGAGTATCAAAATTATTATGAGAAATCTGGCCCCATGTATATGCAAAAAAATTCAATTTCCTTGATCTTGTTATATTCGGATCAATTTGTCTTAAGGAGCCTGATGCAGTATTTCTTGGATTTACATATGTTTGTTTCCCCTGTCGCAGCATTTCTTCATTTAAACTTATAAAATCTGATTTATTCATATAAATTTCACCGCGAACTTCCAATATTTCAGGTACATCCTTTGAGTCAATTATCTTTGGGATATTTGATATTGTCCTAATATTTTCTGTAACATCTTCACCAAGAGAACCATCTCCTCTTGTTGCACCAACTTCTAATATACCCTTTTTATAAAGCAGCGATGCTGATAGACCATCAATTTTTGGTTCTGAAACAATTTCTAGCGTGGAGTCTAAACTTAGATTTAAATATTTTCTTATTTTTTCATAGAAATCATCAAGGCCTACCTCATCAAAAATATTTGATAATGACAACATTGGTATTTTATGTTTTACCTTTGAGAATTTTTCTGACGGCATAAAACCGACATTTTCGAGGTATTTCGATTCCTTTTTTAAAAATGGATATTTTTCCACTATTTGTGCATGATAGTTCTTTAAGTTATCATAATCAGAGTCGTTTATTGCTGAGTAATTATCTTGATAGTAGTATTTATCTTGTTGCGAGAGGAAGTTCTCGAACTTGATGAGATAAGATATTTTATCTTCATCTGAATATGCAGATATATCACATTCTAGAAAACTTTTAATTGGATCCATCATACTCTTCATAAATTAGACTTTTAGAAGCCTCACGTGCTTGATTTGTAATTTTCTCTCCAGATAGCATCCTTGCCACCTCTTCTATTCTTTCATCTTTATCTAATTGTTTAAGTTCAATTGAATAATCAGAATTATTATTATCAGTTTTTTTAATCAAAAAATGGTGGTTTGCTTTCGATGCAACTTGTGGTGAGTGAGTTACTGTAAA
>JAYPSX010000001.1:12885-27325 GCA_038133315.1 Hyphomicrobiales bacterium | reverse complement strand
ATCAGAGTGATGATCTAAAAATCTCTAAGACAAGAAGAGATATAGATTTATTCGAGGTGATAAAAATAATGTGGTCTTCAAAGCTGATCATTGCAATTTTTTTAGCTGTCTCCTTGTTATTATCAACGATCTATGCATTGTCTCTGAAAGATACATATACTTCTACAACTCTTTTAACGCCAACACAACAGAATTCTTCAAGTGCAAATTCTTTAGGGACATATAGCAGTTTGGCAAGTCTTGCAGGCATAAACTTACCATCTGCTTCTCCAACAAATGATGTCGAAGCTATAGAAGTTCTTAGCTCTTTTAAATTTTTTGAAGAGAGTATTTTGCCAAAGATTTTCCTTCCCGATTTAATGGCTTTTGAATCATGGGACGCAAACACAAATAAAATCACATACAACAAAAGTATTTGGAATCCAAACTCAGAAGAATGGCAAAGAAATATAACTTCTAAGAGCAGAAGACCATCAACACAAGAATCTTATGAAGTTTTTTTAGAAAAACACTTTTCAATCTCAAGAAGCTTAGATACAGGTTTTGTAACCTTATCAATTGATCATCAGTCTCCATTTGTAGCTAAATCTTGGTTAGAGTATATAGTGACATCAATTAATCAAGTTCTTCGAGAAGATCAAGAAGAAAGAGCTTTGCGATCAATTGAATATCTTAGTACTACCATAAAAAGTACAAATATTCCCGAAATTAAACAAGGCTTATCCTCTCTGATGTTGCAAGAGATTGAGAAGCTTATGTTAATTGAGTCAAGTTCTGATTATGTATTTAAAACAATTGATCCACCTATCGCACCAGAAGATAAATCAAAACCCTCAAGAGTATTAATATGTTTTATTGGTCTAATAATTGGATTATTTTTAGGAGTTTTATATTCTTTAGTTAGAGAGTTAAGACCAAGATCAATTCAATAACTTTTTTCCAAATGTCCAATTTAAAAAATCAACTTCTAAATAAACTAAAACATAAAACTGCAAAAATAGGGATAGTTGGTCTAGGGTATGTTGGGTTACCACTAATGTTGAGATATGTGCAAGTCGGTTTTAATGTGCTTGGCTTTGATATAAATAAAGGTTTAATTGAAAATATAAATAATGGAAAAAGTCATATTGAACATATTCCCTCAAAAGATCTTAGGTCTGCTTTAGATGCAAGTCTTCTGGAAGCAACAGAAAAAATGGCAAGAATTAATGAATGTGATGCTATTATTCTGTGCGTACCTACACCTTTAAATAAATCAAATGAACCTGATCTTAGTTTTGTAATTAATACTTTAGATTCTTTGCTACCTTATTTGAAGGAAGGCCAGATAATTTCGTTGGAAAGCACAACTTATCCAGGAACAACAGAGGAAGAAATTGTTTCAAGGGTTGAAGATCTTGGTTTTCAAATAGGAGAAAACTTTTTTGTAATTTACTCTCCAGAACGTGAAGATCCTGGGAATCTTAATTTTAATACATCAAACATTCCAAAAGTATGTGGAGGACATACTGAAAACTGCGCAGAAGTTGGAATATTCCTTTATGAGCAAGCTATTGAAAAAGTTGTGAAGGTAAGCTCTACACAAGTAGCAGAGATGACTAAGCTTTTAGAAAATATACAAAGAGCGGTAAATATTGGACTTGTTAATGAGATGAAAATTATTTCGGATAAGATGGGAATAGATATATTTGAAGTTGTAGATGCTGCCTCAACAAAGCCATTTGGTTTTGCACCTTATTATCCTGGGCCGGGTCTTGGGGGACATTGCATTCCTATCGATCCATTTTATTTAACTTGGAAAGCTCGCAAATATGGAGTTCATACTCGTTTTATAGAACTTTCTGGAGAGATTAACAAAGCTATGCCCCAATATGTTGTGGATAAATTAATCGAAGGATTAAGCAAATCAGAGAAAAAGATAGCTAATTCAAAAATACTAATTTTAGGTATAGCTTATAAGAAAAATGTAGACGATGTACGAGAATCGCCATCAGTTCAAATTATGGAAATACTTAAGGAAAGGGGTGCTTGTTTTGAATATTCAGATCCGCATGTATCAAAGTTTCCTAAGATGAGGGAGCATAAGTTTGATCTAGAATCGATTGATCTTTCAGAAAATACTTTATCTGAATATGATGCTGTTATCTTAGCCACAGATCATGATAAATTTGATTATGAACTTATAAGAAAGCATTCTTCTCTAGTTATAGATGCGCGCGGCAGATATAGAGAAGAATTTTCTAATCTAATCAAGGCATAAGCTATGAAAAATTTTGTAATAATTGGGGTCTCTGGCTATATAGCTCCAAGACACATTGATGCCATCAAGAATACCAGCAATAATTTGACTGCCTGCGTAGATTTAAAGATTAATTCTAATGAGATAAAAAAAATCTTTCCTAATACTGAATGTTTTAGTAGCTTTGAGCTATTTTCACAATATGTTGAGTCTAACAAAGGGAATATTGATTACATTGTAATATGTAGTCCAAATTATCTGCATTATGATCATTGTGTCTGGGCTTTGAAGCAAGGTATTGATGTTATTTGTGAAAAACCTCTTACATTAAATTACAGAGAATTAGACATTTTAGAGGAGCTTGAAAGAAAACATGAAGCAAGATTATGGAGCATTTTACAGCTAAGGCTCCATGAAAGCATACTAAAATTAAAAGATAAATATTCAGATTTAACCAATAAATCAGATATGACAGTCGATTTAACTTACATCACACCAAGAAATGTCGATTATCTTAAAACTTGGAAAGGTGATATCGAAAAATCTGGAGGTGTATTGTTTAATATAGGTCTTCATTTCTTTGATATGCTTCTTCACATTTTTGGAGAATTAAAGTCTAATGAAGTTCATCATAAAGAACCACATGTACTTTCAGGAGTAATAAGCTTTAAATTTGTTACAGTGAGGTGGTTTTTATCAATATTAGACAAACATTCCCCATACTACCTAGAAAAAAAAGATAATTTAACTTTTCGAAGCATTGTTTTCGATGGAAAAGAATTAAATTTTTCTTCCGGTTTTGATAAGTTGCACACTTTAGCCTATGAAAAAATTTTGAAAGGTAAAGGTTATGGAATTAGTCAAAACAGAGCAGTTATGAAACTGCTTGAAGAAATAAATACTAAAAGCACAACTAAGCCAACTCATACTTTTCATCCATTTATGGATATACTTTGAATTATGGAAAATAACTATTATGCGCACGAGACGGCCGAAGTTGACAATGGGGCTATTATTGGTACAGATACAACAATTTGGCATTTCAGTCATATAGCGCAAGGTGCAAATATTGGAAAAAATTGCTCTATAGGCCAAAATGTATTCGTAGGCAATAAGGTAGTAATTGAAGATAATTGCAAAGTTCAAAACAATGTATCTGTCTACGATAATGTTTATTTAGAAGAAGGGGTTTTTTGCGGTCCAAGCATGGTATTCACTAATGTCTATAATCCAAGATCTTTAATTAATAGAAAGAACGAATATAAAGATACGCGAATAAAGAAAGGGGCAACACTCGGTGCCAATTGCACAATTGTATGTGGAGTAACTATTGGTGAATTTGCATTTATCGGAGCCGGAGCTGTTGTGAATAATAATATTAAGCCTTTCGCTTTAATTGTAGGCGTGCCCGGAAAACAAATTGGATGGATGAGCAAATATGGTGAACAAATACCACTACCTCTTAAAGGAAAGGGGCAACATACATGCCAACATACTGGTGATATTTATAACTTGAATAGCGATATTCTGTCCTTGGAGAATAAATGAAAATACCATTCATAGATCTTAGAAGTCAATATTCTTTAATTGAAGCCTCTCTAAAAGAATCTATCAATGAAGTTCTTAATCATGGTAAATATATCAATGGTCCAGAAGTTATCAAATTTGAGCAAAATCTTTCTAAATTCACTGGTGTTAGGCACTCAATAACATGCGCCAATGGAACAGATGCTTTAACTATTGCACTACTAGCTTTAAAAGTAAAACCAAATGATGCTGTTTTTGTTCCATCATTTACGTATATTGCAAGTGTTGAAGCGATATCTCTTGTTGGAGCAAAACCATACTTTATAGATGTTAAAGATGACTATAATATTTGTTCAAAAAGCTTAAAGGTTGCAATTGGAGATGCAAAAAAAAATAAACATATACCAAAGATTGTTATACCAGTAGACCTTTTCGGGAAGCCCTCTATTTCAAACGAATTAGATGAAATTATCAAAGAGAATAATTTGGAGACAATTTATGATGCAGCTCAGAGCTTTGGATCATTTCACAACAAAATAAAAATTGGAAATTTTGGAGATATAACAACAACAAGCTTTTTCCCAGCTAAACCACTTGGTTGTTATGGTGATGGGGGGGCAATTTTTACAAATAATGATATTTTGGCAGACAAAATAAGGTCAATTAAAAACCATGGAATGGGCAGACATAAATATGAGCATATTAATATTGGCATGAATTCAAGACTAGACACAATACAAGCAGCTATCTTAATTAATAAGTTAACTTTACTTGAGGAAGAGATAATCAAGAGAAATGAAGTTGCTGAATATTACAATGAATTATTAAAAGACTCTGATTTAATTCTTCCAAGCTTGTGTAAAGATAAAAGCTATGCGTGGGCACAATATACTGTAAGACATAAAAATAGGGACGATTGTATTATAGAACTGCAATCTGAAGGTATTCCTGCTTTCGTATATTATCCAATACCTTTAAGTCAGCAAGCAGCATATAAACATTGCAATGTTGTTTCTTCAGGTCTTCCAAATACTGAAAAATTCTGTAAAGAAGTTTTCAGTCTTCCAATGAGCCCATATTTAAAAAGATCAGATCAAGAAAAAATTGCTAATGTTTTAAAAAATAATGCTTAAACAAGAACCTCTAAGCAAAAGTATCTATTTTGATCCTGCTAGTGGTGTGCAGTGTATGATATTTGCTCTGATAGGGTATTTGTTGATAGCATCAGGTGGGATTGGTATAGGGCAAGAATTTAGTTTAAATCGAATTGCATTTTTACCAGTATGGTCTACTGCATTTCTGCTGTTAATGATTCTATTATTTTCTCGAGAGCTTGTTGTTCCAACTCCATTAATACTTTCATATATTATTGTTTCAGTTTATTTAGGCATTCAAGTTCTCAGAACTGATAATATTGCTCTTGCTGCAAATAAAATTGATGGTTTTCTTATTGGCGGTATAGCAGTTTTCTTTATTTTTTATGTTGGTATGCGGGTTTACGGTGAAAAATTTACTGATCATTTAATTATTGTCAGTATAGGAGTATTGCTTCTAACTGTTCTTTACAAATTAAATTTTGGTTTTTGGGACAGAGGAGTGCGTTTTTTTATAAATGGTCCAAATGTTTATGGCTGGATGTTGTCATTTGCAGCAATGCTTTCTATCCATCGATATATTCAAACAAACAATAAAGTTTACTTTTTACCACCATTAATATTTATGGTGGCAATTTTTTGGACACAATCAAAAGGTCCAATGGTGGCACTTACTGGAACTATTTTTGTTTATTTATTTTTTACTAAGAATATTAATAGGTTGCTATTTCTAATGATTATTGGCTCTCTAATTGTTTTCTTTTTGTTTACAAATGATCTTATTCCAAGCCGTTATTTAGCTATTTATCGATACATAGTTGGAGAGGAAATATTTTCTGATTTTGGCTCAATTGGAAGTCGTCAACTTATGATTGAAGATGGAATAAGAATTTTTAGAGAAAATCCTCTTTTTGGAGTAGGAATTGCTAATTGGGATTCATATACTCAATTATCTCGTTATGGTGAATCAGCATATCCACATAATATTTTTATAGAAGTTATTGCAGAACATGGAATTTTAGGAGTGATTATATTTAGTGTACTTAGCCTTATAACTTTTTTTTACTCATCTGTATTAGGTCGAATTGTAATGATTCTGTTCCTATTTTGTTTAACATTTTCAGGGGATATGGAATATTGGCGATTTATCTTTGCACTCCCTTTAGCATTGACTTCATATAAGAATATAAATAAATCATTTAGTTATGAAAGGAATAACTAAAGAAAAAATCATAGAACAACTTCGAGATTTAGGTATACGTCAAGGAGACATCCTATTCGTTGCTGCTGATTTGCTGAGAGTTGGTTATTTTAACAAGTCTACTGATCAGACATTAAAAGATTGGGTAGAAATTTTTGATGAACTTTTAGGGCACAATGGAACAATAGTCATTCCAACTTACAGCCCAGTTTTCTTGAGATTTTTTGAAAAATATGATTTTATTTTTTCAAAAGAGTCTGCAAGTAATTCTGGAAGCCTAGCAAAAGCATATCTTAATTTTGCTCCAGGAGCTTTGAGGGGAGATCATCCAACAAACAGTTGCACTTCAAAGGGGTATTATGCAAAGGATATTGCTTCTGTAGATGGCCCTGACTTCTTAAAATATTCACCATATGCAAAAGTGGTTGAGCTTGAAGGTAAAAATCTTATGTTGGGCATAGTGGATGAAAGGAACAGTCCTTTCACATTTCACTTTGTTCAAGAGAAGCTAGGCCACACAAAAACTCACCCCTATTGTGGTCTTTTAGAAACCACTTATTTAAATAAAAATGATGAAAAAGTAAGGTATATTGTTAAAGAATTAGGCGGATGCACAGGTGGTGTCCATAAAACTTGGGGACATCATCTTGCAGGCAATGCAGTGAAGTTTGGAACTGTTGGAAGAAGTGCAAGTGCTCTAGTAGATGCGAAAAGATCTGCTGCTATTCTTGAGAAAGTAATGACCAAAAATCCACATTTCATAAAATGTAATGATAGGAACTGTGTTAGTTGCTATGGTCGATTTAGATATAATGGACTAGGTGTTATTCCTTTCTATTTTAAAATTATTCCTACGCTCTTAAGAAAACTTTATGCTAAGTTAAAAAATAGTTAATAAATGATGAATAATGCAGAAGTAGAATACCTAAAAAAAACTATTGAAAAACATATACGTATACATTTTCACCAAGATGTAGTTGAAGCATATAAGAATACACAAATAATTTGGATGAAAACTAAAGAGATTGAATCTCTTAGAGACATTAAGCCTGGAACAATTATCATACCAATACAAGGAAAGGAAACACCTACGTGCTACAAATCTTGGGCAGTGAATTTTAGAGAAACTAAATTAATCCTATGGGATCGGATAAAGCAACTAGATAGCTTATGGAAAATTGATAATGATAAATATCCTTTTTGGTATTCAAATAATAATGGTTCATATATTCCATCATGGAATATATCAGGATTGCTTTTTAATTTACTAGTACTTAAAGAAGAATTCGACCCTTCAAATCGTGATAATCATGGAAGATTTATAGGAAAAATGTCTCCTAGAGATAAACATGGATTGCTGGAAGTACCAATTTTTAATAATTCTGTCGCCGCATTAGCTGATTTGTGTATAAAAATACAAAATCCGGAAAGGCAAAGTAATATTCCTTTTACGAAACCTATTAATTTTTCTATTTCACATGATTTAGATCAAATAAGGGGAGATGATTTTTGGACTCAATTATCTAGGTTAGGTAGATTGCTTTCTTCATTTAGAAAATTTCAATTTAAAAATATTGTCCAACTAAAATACATAATTTTAAACTTTATCTATCCCAGAAAGTTCTTTATGGATGATTTATTAAAAATGATTCAAACCGAAGCTTCGTTTGGTTATAAATCAACTCAATATATATTATGCGGGAAAAAGGGAAGGTATGGCGCAAGAACAGATACAAAATTTATTAAAAGATATATTCCTGAAATTGCTGATGGGTGGCAATTAGGCATTCATTATAATCATGATACTCACTTGAATGAACAAGCTTTTTTGAAGCAAAAAAAAATTATAGAGTCATTTACTAAATTAGCTATTACTTCAGGTCGAGCCCATTATTTGAGGCTTGAACCTCTTAAATCATTCAATTTTTGGAGCAAAATGGGCATAAGATATGATGAATCTTTAGGATATTCTGATAGGGTTGGGTATCGTGCCGGTATCGCCGGATGCTTTCATCCTTTTGATGTCATAAATCAAAAAGAATTATCAATTCTAAGTTTACCTTTAGTAGCAATGGACACGTGTATATGTGACTCTTTTGGAGAAGATGCAATTACAGAAATAGAAAAACATGTAAAGCATTTAAATATTGTTGGAGGGACTTTTACATTACTATTTCATCCTGGAAGATTTGATAATCCTGAATATGTAGACTCAATAGGACTATACCAAAAACTTCTTGAGCTATTTAAGAAAAATAATGCCAAATGCATTCTTCCTAATGAAATAGACATTTAGTAGACAACTTTAAATAATAATGTTTTTTGATAAGAATTATCTTAGAAATCTTAGCTGGCAAGGAATGGGAAATGTTTCTGCTCAAATTATTAATTTAGTTTCACTTCCAATAATAACTAGATTATTCACTCCAGCAGATATAGGTATACTAAGAGTCTTTATAGAAGCTTTAGCTTTTACTACTATTATTATCTCTTTTAGAGTTGAGCAAATAATAATATTGCCAAAAAGGAAGAATGATGCAGTTGAGCTTCTTCTTTTTGTATTCAGCTCAGGTTTTATAAGCACTTTGATAATTACTGTCATCGTATTGATTCTTATATTATTTCAATTGATACCGTCTGAATTTTTATTTTGGGCTGTCGTTTTGCCTTTCACCTCATTTTTATTAGTTTTTTCACAAGCTTCTCAGCAACTGAGTCAAAGATCTGCCGATTTTAAAAAATCAGGCATTTCAGAAATCGTTAATAGATCAACTAATAGTTCAACGGCAATTATTGCTGGGATACTCAATTCATCTGGAACTGCATTAGGTCTTGCAGTTGCCGTAGGTTTCTTTTTTAAAGCATTAATATTCATAAGAAATTTGAAATATTTAAGTTTAAATCTGTTAGAAAATTTTTATAAAGGCATAGATAGAATAAAAAAGGAAGGATATCAGAAGCTTCTTGGATCTATTATTTTTTCCAATCTCTTACTATCAGTAACTACAATTTCACCATTGTGGTACATCTCTTATAAGTGGGGGAACGATTACTTAGGCTATTTTTCGCTGGTTTTAGTTACATTAGTTTTGCCAATAACTCTAATTGGAAAAGCTGTAGGTCAAGTCTATTATCAGAAAGCTGCAAGTTTAATGTCATCGGGAGAATCTTTTAATTTACCATTTATGAGTAATCTAAAGTTTCTCGTAACCTTATCTTTGCCAATATTTTCATTTATTTTTTTCTTAGCTCCACTTATTTATCCATTATTTTTTGGGGACCAGTGGCTTATTGCCGGTTATATTGCACAATATTATGTTTTTGCTGCAGGTATAAGCTTTATTTCAATTCCTCTTGAGAGATCAGCTTTAGTCTCTAATGCATGGTGGTATAGCCCTATCTGGTATATTTTTAGAGTATTTTCAACTTTGCTAGTAATTTATTTTGTTGATTTTTTTGAGAGTTCATTTTATGAATTTATCTTTTGGTTAACTGTTCAAGTTGCTTCGATGCACTTAATTGATGTTTTTGCAAGTTACAAATTTTCTTTAAGAAATAAACCTTATCAATAAAATTGAGATATAGAATTTGATTTTCTAAAAAAGTAAAATAATTGCATGACTAAAAAATTCTCCTTATCACCTCTTGAGCTTTTGAAATACCAACCAAATAGATATCCGTTTCTAATGATTGATTTTGTAGAAGAAGTTATTCCAGGCAAATCTGCAAAGGGTTATAAAAATTTAACTTGGAATGAATGGTATTTTCCAATTCATTTCCCTGATGGACCTAATTTACCAGGAGCACTTCAGCTTGAAGCAATGGCACAAATGCTTACGGTTGCAGTTACAACTCAAGAAGGCTTAAAAGGTAAAGTGACTCATGCTCTTGAGCATACTGTTAGATTTAAATTAGAGATGACACCTGGAATGAGGCTTGATATTGAAACAGAAATCTTATCTTGGAGAAGAGGGATTTGTAAGGGCAGGGGGAAAATTTTAGTTGATGGTGAAGTAGGCTGTACAGCAGATATGCTTATTACAATTCCAGAAATTCTTGAGGAATATTTGCCAAAAAAAGCATAATCAATATATGTCAAAGTCGTACGACATAGTGATTATCGGCGCAGGAGCAAGTGGTGCTGCTGCTGCTTGGAGCTTGAGTCAAAAATACGATAATGTAGCATGTCTTGAACAAGGTGATTGGATGGATCCATCTCAATATCCAAGCACAAATATTGACTGGGAGATACTTAAATCAAGAGAATTTAGCCCTCTACCGAATGTCAGAAAATTACCAGCTGATTATGACATTGATGATAAAGATTCCCCAATTGCTATATCAAATTTCAATGCTGTTGGGGGAAGCACTATCCTTTATTCAGGACATTTCCCAAGGATGCATCCTTCTGATTTTAAGACATTTACTTTAGATAAAATTGGCAGTGATTGGCCGATAGATTATGACGATTTAGAAAATTTCTATACTTTGAATGATAAAGAAATGGGAGTTTCAGGCTTAGTGGGAGATCCGGCTTATCCTGAAATGGATCAGTTATTGCCTCCAATTGACATGGGCGATATTGCTGATGTTATGGGCAAAGGATTTAATAAATTGGGATGGCACTGGTGGCCTTCATATGCAGCTATTTTAACAAGAGAAAAAGATGGAAGAGGTAGATGTTTAAATTTAGGCCCATGTAATACTGGATGTCCACAAGGAGCAAAAGCAAGTGTTGATATTACTTATTGGCCGAAAGCAATTAAAAATGGAGTTAAATTATTCACTAATTCAAGGGTAAGAGAAGTTATTACAAATTCAAAAGATGAGGTAAAAGGGGTTATTTACTATGACTCGAATGGTCATGAGAAATTTATTGAAAGTAAGATGGTTCTTTTAGCTTGTAATGGTGTAGGCACCCCTAGAATTTTACTAAACTCTAGATCTAATGTTAGAAAAGAATCTTTAGCAAACAGATCAGATTTAGTTGGCAGAAATCTTATGTTGCATCCCCTAGGTTTTATAGAGGGGATTTTTCAAAAAAATTTAAATTCTAATATTGGCCCACATGGATGCTGCATTTTAAGCCAAGAGTTCTATGAGACATCAGAGGAAAGAGATTTTAAAAGAGGTTTTACTATGCAGATACTAAGAGGTCCAGGACCTATTGAGCTTGCTAAATCTGGAATTCAGAGAAGACTCATACCGTGGGGGAGTGGCCATCATGAGGCATTCAAAAAACTACATGGAAAAAATATTGGCATATCAATTATTTGTGAAGATATTCCAGAAGAACATAATCGCGTTACATTGCATCCTGAATTAAAAGATTCGAATGGCATACCTTGCCCGAAAGTAAATTATAAATTAGGGGAGAATACAAAAAAAATGATGTCTTTTGGTTTAGAAAGAGGCAAAGAGGTAATGGAAGCTAGCGGAGCTTCAGAAATTTATACTTTTGGTCCTGTAAGAAATACTGGATGGCATCTTATGGGAACAACCAAAATGGGGTCTAATAGAGAGACTTCAGTGGTTAATAAGTTTGGAATGGCTCATGATGTCAAAAATCTTTTTGTTATAGATAGCAGCATATTTCCATCAGGTGGTGGAGTAAATCCAACATCTACAATTCAGGCAGTGGCTTTATATATTTCTGAAAATATTAAAAATGGAAATGCATTAAGATGAAATTAGAAAAATTTGTAAATATTCTTTCGAATATAATCATTCCTGGAGATAAAAATAAAGGGATCATATATGGGTCAGAGGTTAATTTCATTAATTTCCTTGAAAAAAATAATAAATTGACTTTAGTCTATGATTACCAAAAAGAAATTGAAAACAGCTTAAAAGACGATAAAAATTTAGATTTTAATTCTATTTCTGATGAAGTAATTCATAACACAATATTAAAGACAAAAAGAAAGAATTTTAGAATTTTAAATGAAATTGCAGTTCTCCTTTGTGAGTGCTATTACTCTAATATTAATGCATTAGAAAAATTAAGTTTACCAACTAAACCACCGTTTCCTGATGGTAATTATATTCAAGATTTTGATTTATCTATACTTGAAGTTGTTTTTAACCGAGGTAGAATTTATAAGAAATAACAACAATTAGCAGTTATTAAATAATTATGGTCAATAAAAAACTTCTTAACAAACTAGAGTCAGATTCAAAAAAAATTAGACAAATTATTATTGATACGGGACATGCTAGTGGGGAGTCAGCTCATATAGGAGGCGCTTTAAGCATGGTTGAGATAGTTAATTTTCTCTATTCTGAGTATCTTAACCATATGCCGTTAAATCCAGAGTGGGAAGAAAGGGATATTTTTATATTAAGCAAAGGTCACACATGTCTCGGTTTTTTTAGCACCCTTCATTATTATGGTTATTTTGACAAAGAAAAATTAGAAACATTTCAAACAAATGGAACAGATCTTATTGCCCATCCAATAAAAAAGATATCTTTGGGAATAGAAAGTTCTAATGGTAGCTTAGGCCAAGGTTTGTCTTTTGGCATGGGTATGGCAATTGGATTCTTGAAAAAGGAATTGCATAGAAAAGTAGTGGTAGTGCTTGGTGATGGCGAATGTAATGAGGGATCTATTTGGGAAACAGCTGCATCTGCAGCAGAGCTTGAAGTAAATAATCTATTAGTAATAGTTGATGAAAATGGCCATAGAAATGATGGTCCAAATCTAACTTATCAAAAAAACTCCTCTCTAATAAAAATATGGAAATCATTTGGTTGGAATGTAATTGAAGTTAAGGATGGAAATAGCTACTTAGATATAATGGATGCATTCAATAATTTATCAAAATATAAAGGTAAGCTTCCAACTGTTCTGGTATGTAAGACAGTTAAAGGTAAAGGTATAAGCTTTATGGAGGACAATAATGACTGGCATCATAATAGAATTACAAAATCAATTTATGAGGAAGCAACAGAAGAGCTAATTAAATAATCATGGAATTTAATAGCAAAACAGCAAGAATGCAATCAAGAATTGGCGCTAGAGCCTCATATGGGCAATCGCTTTCTGCCATAGCCTCTGAGAATAAAAATATTTTAGCTTTGTCAGCTGATCTTGGAAGATCATCAGGTCTAGATAGATTCTCAAAAGAATATAGTGATCAATTTATTAATACTGGAATTGCGGAGCAAAATCTAGTGGGAACTGCTGCAGGTCTTGCTAGAAGTGGTTATTGCGTTTTTGCGTCTACTTTTGCACCTTTTGCATCACTTAGAGCAAGCGAGCAAGTAAGAATGAATATGGGTTATATGCAAGAACCTGTAAATCTAGTAGCTCTAGCCAGTGGAATAGCTTTAGCTTATTTAGGTAATTCTCATTTTGGACTAGAAGACATTGCAGTTATGAGAGGTATTCCTGGAATAAATATTATTTGTCCGGCTGATTGCTTCGAGATACATAAAACATTAGAAGCAGCAGTAAATTATAAAAAACCCTTATATATAAGACTTACCGGAGCACCAAATCTGCCGGTAGTTTATACAGAGGATTATTCTTTCCAGATAGGGCGAGCAGTTGAAATTAAAGAACTGAATAAAATAAATATTATCTCTCATGGAACTACTGTAGGACATTGTAAAAAAGCAATTGAGAAGCTTGAAGAAGAAGGCTATGAAATAGGACTTTATAATTTTCATACAATAAACCCTTTGGATTGCAAAATGTTAGATGTAATTTATGAAAATTCTGAAAAAATTTTAATATTTGAAGAACATGTAAAAATTGGGGGCTTAGGCAGCGCAGTGTTGGAGTATTTGAATGATAAACATTTAGATTCTTCAAAAGTTTTCAGATATGGTATTGATGGATGGATAAAGCAAACTGGCACTTATGATTTCATGTTATCTGAATGTGGTCTTGATTCAGAAGGAATAAATAAATCAATAAAAAAACATCTATAAACTTCAAAAAATAATAAATATGTGTATAAAAACATTACAAATAATAATAATATAAGGATGCAATAATAAAGGAGATTTTACTTTAATGACTAACTTAGAAAAGTATGACAATGCATTTAAAGAAACTTTTGAAATAGATGATAGCATTCTCGATGATAGTTTAGAATATCAAAGCATAGATCAATGGGACTCTGTAGGACATATGTCATTAATGGCGGCTCTTGAAGATGAATTTAATATTATGTTGGAAATGGATGATATTGTTGATTTTGGTTCCTACAAAACAGGCTTGAAAACATTAGAAAAATATGGCGTTAAGTTTTGATTTTCTGGGAAGAAAAAAAATCATTAGATGATAAAGAGTTCTTAATATCAAAAGATAAAACCTTAACTTTCAATGAAGCATTCTATAAATCCTATGAAATTTTCCATGAGTTTGAT
>JAYPSX010000001.1:10031-12875 GCA_038133315.1 Hyphomicrobiales bacterium | reverse complement strand
CTAGTTCTAATATTATGCGATAGAAATATTGAAACCGTTTTATCTTACATTGGTGCACTAAGACAAAATCTAGTTCCAATATTAGTCGATTCAGATATAAAAGAAAGTGCTTTAATCAAAATATTTGAAGCATATAAACCACAATATATCTGTGCGAAAAAGGAACAAGATCTAAAAATTATTTCTTCAAATACCAAAGAGATCTTCTCTTATTATAATTATTCATTATTTCAATGTGATGTCAGTGAAAAAAAAATACATAAAGATCTTTCATTGCTTCTTTTAACATCAGGGTCAACAGGAGACCCAAAATCTGTAAGATTATCTAGATTCAATATTGAATCAGCAACAAGAAATATTACAAACTATCTAGAGCTCGAAAGTAATCATAGATGTATATCTATGCTTCCATTCCACTATTCATATGGCCTTTCAGTACTTCATAATGCAATTTTTACCAGAGCATCAATCTTTATTACTCAAGATACAGTTTTCAATAAAACCCTTTGGGATGACTGTGTAAAATATGAAATAACTGATATGTCGACTGTGCCTTTTACGCTAGAAATTATACAGAGATTAAAACTACCTGATTTATTTTATAAAAATCTAAGATGTCTCACTCAGGCTGGTGGGAGACTTGAACCAAAAATAACAAAACATTTTTTAGACCTTTCTCATGAAAAATCATTTAATTACTACACCATGTATGGACAGACAGAAGCCTCTCCAAGAATATCTTATATACCCCCAAAAATGGGCAAAAAAAAATTAGGCTCAGTTGGAATTCCTCTTCAATGTGGAGAAGTTTATATTGATAGAATTGGGAATAAAAAAGGAGAAGGAGAGCTCATATATAAAGGACCAAATGTATGCTTGGGGTATGCAGAAGATAGTTTAGATCTCTCTCTAGGAGATGAACTAAAGGGAATACTTAAAACGGGCGATATAGCTAAAATTGATAGCGATAACTTCATAACAATTGTCGGAAGGAAAAAGAGATTTATAAAACTAAAAGGAATATCAGTAAATCTAGATTACGTGGAAAGTCTGATTAACTCAAAATCTATAAGATCTCTAGTGGTAGGTAAAGATGATCTACTAGTGATTGTTATTGATAATAAAATCTATGAAGATAAAAAAGAAGAAGTGAAAAAAATAATAGTTGAAAACTTTAATTTTCACTCATCTCTAGTATCTATTAAAGAGGATGAGTTGTTGACAATGAGCTCTGGCAAGCCTGATTATAAAAGACTTACTAATAAATATTTATAATGTTTCTAAAAGAATTAATAGAGCTTACCAGACACCATAAAGAGAATTGCACTCTTTACAGAGATTATCTTGATAGTTTCTACCCCGGAAATATAAAAAATATAAAAGAATTAAATGAAGTACCCTTTTTGCCTGTGAGAGCTTTTAAAGAATTTAATTTAAAAAGTATTAAAGATGATGAAATCTATAAGACTATGACAAGTTCAGGCACATCTGGAAGTTATTCAAAAATTTATCTAGACAAAAATACTGCAAATCTACAATCCTCAAAGTTAATTGAAATATTTAAAAACACTTTTGGAAGCGCAAGATTTCCAATGATTGTTATTGATAGCGAGAGTGTTGTAAAAAATAGAAATAAATTTTCAGCAAGAACAGCAGCTATAAATGGTTTTAGTATTTTTAGCAGGAAAAGATGCTTTGTTCTTGATGATAATTTTCAACTTGATCTAAATAAATTATTAGAATTTTTAGAGCAAAATAAAAACCAAACTTTTTTTATTTTTGGCTTCACTTCTATGATATGGGAACATTTCATAAAAGAACTAAAAACTAGAGAAAAGAAAATTACCTTACCAAATTCATTTGTCCTTCATGGAGGAGGATGGAAGAAACTAGAAGATCAAAAAGTAACAAATGACATCTTTAAAAAAGAAATTTTTGAGACTACTGCATGCAAGAATGTAAGAAATTACTACGGTATGGTTGAGCAGACAGGGACAATCTTTATGGAATGTGAGTTTGGTAATTTGCATGCTTCTGATGGGTCTGATGTGTTAATAAGAAGTAAAAAAGATTTACTGCCAATAGGATATGATCAAGAGGGCGTAATTCAGGTTTTTTCAAATTTACAAAAAAGCTATCCGGGGCATTCAATCTTAACTGAGGATATTGGGTATACTCGATCAGGAAAAACATGCAAATGCGGAAGTAATAAAACTATTATAAACATAATAGGAAGGTTAAAGAGTGCTGAAATAAGAGGATGTAGTGATGCTTATACATAATGAAGATAATTTTGAAAACATCTCCCTGGAGAACTATAAAATTTACAGAACTACTCCTTTTGACCCTAAAGTTTTACAATTTCTCAACACTCTCTCAAAGTTAATTTTAAATCATAAAAAAGCTAGAGCATTTCCTGATCTAATTACATTTGGTTTTTTTTGTAGAAAATCTAATCTAATTAAGAATAAAGAAAGATATCTTAATGAAATAGATCTAAGGCTTGGCTATGGTCTGGCGGTGCATATTTCTCCATCTAATATCCCCATTAATTTTGCCTTTTCATTTATTTTTGGCTTACTGTCTGGGAATTCAAATTTTATAAGACTTCCTTCAAAAAAATATGAGCAAAACATCCTTCTTCTTGAAATAATAGAGTCACTTCTTTCTGACGTTAGCTTTAAGTTTATAAAAAAATCTACAATTTTCTTTCACTCTGACAGAAATTCACATCAATTAAAAAAAATATGTGCATTAGCTGATTGCCTAATAGTTTGGGGTGGCGATAAAACTATAGATAATTTTAAAATCATGCAAAAAAAACCTGGTTGCGCTGAACTTTAT
>JAYPSX010000001.1:0-10021 GCA_038133315.1 Hyphomicrobiales bacterium | reverse complement strand
ACAATTGAAGTAACTGTTAACGAAGGGCCTTCTTTTATTGAAGAAGAAAATAAATCTCTTGTGCTTGAGAATTTTTATAATGACACCTATCTTGTTGATCAAAATGCGTGCTCATCTCCATCAAATATTTTTTGGCTTGGAAACAGGAAATCAAATCTTAAAGCTCAAAATTTATTTTGGGAAGAGCTAAATAAGATAATAGAAAAAAAGAATTATTCACTTGATACAAAAATGATTTTTGATAAATATATGAGCACTATTGGCGCAATTCAAAAAAACAAAAAACCCATACAAATTAAAATGCATAATAAATACATATGGGAAATATCAAAAGCTCATAATATTTCTGATGGCTTTAATTTAGGATTATTTTCTTCCACGAATATTCAAAAAATAAATGATATGATGCCATTACTGAGAGACAATGAGCAAACGCTAACTTACTTTGGATGTTCTCCAAAAGATGTAATTAAATCAATGAGGGAAACTCAGTGTAAAATAGATAGAATCGTTCCAATTGGATCTGCTCTAGATATAGGCTTTATTTGGGATGGAAAAGATGTAATAAGATTCTTGTCTAGATTTACTCAATTGGCTTAAAGTAATGGTGTAATGAGTAAAAATATTATTGTTACAGGGACAAGCAGAGGTATAGGACTTCAAATTGCAAAAGACCTTTTAGAATCAGGATACTGCGTTTCTGCATGCAGTAGAAACTTAAGCAGAGAATTAAAACAGCTTGAAAAAAATTATAAAAATTTTAATTTTTATAGTTTTGATTTAAGTAATAGGGATTCAATTAAAAAAATGGTATCGGAGATTTTCTCTGATAAGAAAGAAGAGCTATTTGGTCTAGTTAATTGTGCTGGAGTTGCCCATGGAGGTCTTTTTTCAATGACTCCAATTGAAGATATAGAAAATATTTTTAAAATAAATTATTTCAATCAACTATATCTTACTCAGTTAGTAATTAAAAAACTTATAAGAAATAAATGCGGTTCAATAGTTAATATTGCATCTACCGCAGGAATATTTGGTGATGAAGGAACTATTGCTTATGGAGGTTCAAAATCAGCATTAATTCATTCCACAAAAGTGCTATCTTCTGAATTAGGAAAATTTAATATTAGAGTTAACTCTATATCCCCAGCAGTGGTGGAGACTGATATGTCCTCTCTAATGGATCAAAAATCAATAGAAAGACTTAATTCAAGAAAGAGTTTAGATGGTGTGATATTACCGAAAGATGTATCGTTTTTTGTTGAGTTTCTTTTGTCAGATAAATCATTAACCTTAAGTGGCCAAAATTTTAAAATAGATCAAGGAATATCTGCTTAAGTAGCCCAAATATTTTTTAAAGATTTTTTTTAAATTTATCGTAAATAAATAGAATATACGGTTTAACATATAGTTGCATCTTGAAACGATAAAATAAAAGTTTGGTTTAGAAATGGTGCATGTGGACCGGTTAGAGCATGTTTTTGGCAAATGTAAAAAAATTAAATTTATATCAACTCAATCAAAGAAATATTCAAAATTATTATGTATGTAAATTTTCTTAAGCGAATTTTTGATCTTTTATTCTCTTTTTTATTAATTTTATTTCTTTCTCCTGTCCTTCTATTTATTTCTTTGTTGATTCTCTTTTCAATGGGAAGGCCTATACTTTTTAATCAGATTAGGCCTGGTTTAAATAAGGATTCATTTAGAATGTATAAATTTAGAACCATGATACAAGATAATAATCTTGATGATGAGTCAAGAATTACAAAAGTGGGGGGAACATTAAGAAAGTTAAGTCTTGATGAGCTGCCTCAATTATTCAATGTTTTTCTGGGAGATATGAGTTTAATAGGGCCAAGACCTTTGCTTGAAGAATACAATGATTATTACAGTGATTTTGAAAATAAAAGATTTCTTGTTAAACCAGGAATATCTGGTCTTGCGCAAGTAAAAGGCAGGAATCAATTATCATGGGATCAAAAATTAAAATATGATGTAGAGTATGCTGAAAAAGTTAATTTTTTTCTAGATTTGAAAATATTTTTTTTAACAATCTATGTTGTTTTGACTTCAAGCGGATTCAAGAGATCTGGCGAAACAATAAATTTAATACAAAGTAGAAAAGACAACTTAAACAATATAAAGACAGAATAAAACATTTTGCAAAATTATCATGAATTAATTAATGAAAGTTATCTATATATCGAAATACTTTAACACTCCATCAGAAAGCGAGACAGGCTCAAGAGGATTTCATATTTGTAGAGAGCTTTCCAGATTTGGCTATGATGTAAAGGTATTAGCATCAAAATCATCACACAACTATGAAAATACAAATTTTAAAAAAGCTTTTAATAAGGAGTATTTTGAAAAACTAAATGTAATTTTTATAAAAACTATTCAGTTTATGAATAAAAGGTCACTCGCTAGAATAATCTCTTGGATTGAATTTGAAATGAAGTGCTTCTACTTTATTGCAAGACAAAAAACAAAACCCGATGTAATAATTGCTTCAAGTTTATCCTTCTTATCAATAATCACTGGCCTACTTTTAAAATTAATTTTTAAAGTAAAATTAATTATTGAAATTAGAGATATTTGGCCTCTTACTTTAGTTGAAATTGGAGGCTTCTCAACTAAAAATCCATTAATCTATCTTATGTCAAAGTTTGAAGAAGCTGGCTATAAATATTCTGACGCCATAGTAGGCACAATGCCAAATTTAAAAGAGCATGTAGAAAATATAACTAAGAAACACTCTCCAGTTTTTTGCATTCCACAGGGAGTTAGTGAAGAACATAAACAAACTATAAATTTTTCACAAAAAGAAATATCAAATAAATATGATTTCATACCGCAAAATACATTTATTGTTGGTTATGCTGGTAGTTTTGGTTCAGCAAATGCTATGCATTATTTATTTGAAGCTGCAAAAGAAACAACCAATAGAGATATCCATTATGTATTTGTAGGTGATGGAGATTTAAAGTCTAAGTTCTTAAAAAAATATGGTCATTTATCAAATGTTACAGTGGGTCCACGTTTAAAGAAGCATGATGTTGCAGGTTTTCTAAGTCAATGTGATGTATTAGCTTTCGCTACAGTTAGCTCAAAAATCTATAAATATGGCACTTCTTTAAATAAATTGATTGACTATATGCTTGCTGCAAAACCATGTTTATGTATTTATGATGGCTATGATGAAATAATTGCTCAAGCAAACTGTGGCTTTATTTTACAAGAAACTGATTCAGTAAAAATTGCTCATAAAATAAATCAAATTTCAGAAATGCCTAAAAATGAACTCAGAGAAATGGGATTAAATGGCAAGAAATGGTTAGAAGAAAATAGAACATTCCCTATACTTGCAAAAAAATACATTAAAATATTCTCTTCAATTAATTATTAAATATAAATGAAAAATAATTGGCCCACTTTCACAAAGAAAGAAATTGATAAAGTATCAAAAGTTTTAAGCTCAGGAAAAGTTAATTACTGGACTGGAGATGAATGTCGTCTTTTTGAACAGGAGTTTGCAGAATACTTTGATTCTAGATATGCCATAGCATTAGCTAATGGTACTGTTGCAATTGATATCGCGCTTAAAGCATTACAAATTGGTAAAGGAGATGAAGTAATTGTAACCTCAAGAACATTTATTGCATCTGTTTCATCAATCATAAATTGCGGTGCAGTTCCAAAATTTTGCGATATATGTCCAAATTCACAGAATATTAATCCTGAAAATATTAAGCACCTTATAAATAAGAAAACCAAAGGGATATTATGTGTACACTTGGCTGGGTGGCCATGTGAGATGGATGAAATTATGAGAATATCAAAAAAACATAATTTATTTGTTATCGAGGATTGTGCGCAAGCCCATGGTGCAATGTATAAAGGTAAGTCAGTTGGCTCTTTTGGAGATGTGGGTTGTTGGAGTTTTTGCCAAGATAAAATAATGACAACTCTTGGAGAAGGAGGAATGGTAACGACAAATAATAAAAAATTATGGAAAAAAATGTGGTCAATTAAAGACCATGGTAAGTCTTATGATGCAGTGTATAAGAAAAAACATCCCCCCGGGTTTAGATGGCTTCATGAATCATTCGGCACGAACTATAGAATGACAGAAATTCAAGGTGCTATTGGTAGAATTCAGCTGAAACAGCTTAAAAGTTGGACAAAAAAAAGAAACCGAAACCAAAATATTATATGGAGCAATTGTAAAAAGATAAAAGGCATTAGAGTTCCGAGATTTAACGAAAAAACGTCGGAATTCTATCATCCTGGTAATGTTCATGCTGCTTACAAGTGTTACATTTTTGTACAACCTGAGCACTTAAAAAATGGTTGGAATAGAGAAAGAATCGTTGAATCAGTTGTTAAACGAGGTATTCCATGTTTTTCTGGTTCGTGTTCAGAGATTTATCTTGAGAAAGCATTTGAGAAAACAGAATTCAAGCCACAAAAGAGACTTCCTAATGCAAAGATGCTTGGTGAGACTTCAATAATGTTCCTCGTCCATCCGACTCTCACAAAAAGCGAGGTTGATTTAACATGCGCCGTTTTCAAAGAAATAATGCAAAAGGCGACAAAATAAAAAATGAAGAAAATTCTAGTCACAGGTGGAGCTGGATTTATTGGGTCTCATGCAATTATTAGCCTCATTGAGGCAAACTACAAACCAATCATTTTTGACAATTTTTCTAATTCTTCAACAAAGTCTGTAAAAAGAGTATCTGAAATAACTGGAAAAAAAATTGAATTAATTCAAGGAGATATTAGGGATTCAAAGTTACTAGATAATATTTTTATAGAACATGAAATAGAATCAGTTATTCATTTTGCCGGGCTTAAAGCTGTTGGAGAATCAGTATTACATCCTATGAAGTATTATGATAATAATGTCCAAGGAAGCCTTAAACTGTTCATGGCAATGGCAAAACATAATGTAAAAAAAATAGTGTTCTCATCTTCAGCTACTGTATATGGCACCCCAAAAGATCTGCCGATTAAAGAATATAATTCTGAATTAAAGCCAGCAAACCCGTATGGAGCAACCAAGTTACATATTGAGAATATCCTTAGAGATATATACATATCAGATAATTCTTGGGGAATTATGAATTTGCGATACTTCAACCCTATTGGTGCACATAGTTCAGGTAAAATAGGTGACAACCCTTTAGGTGTTCCTAATAATATAATGCCTATGATTATTCAAACTGTATCAGGCAAAATCAAAGAGTTAATGATTCATGGAAATGACTACAATACGCATGATGGTACAGGTGTAAGAGATTACATTCATGTAATGGATTTAGTAGATGGGCACATTAAAGCGTTAGAAAAAATTAATAAGAATTCCGGATTATGGAGTATTAATTTAGGTACGGGAACTGGCTATTCGGTTCTAGATTTAGTTTCATGCTTTGAGAGTGTTTCAGGTGTAAAAGTTCCATTCAAAATTTCAGACCGAAGACCTGGTGATATTGATTCTTGCTATGCAGACTCCTCATACGCAAAAGAAATTTTAAACTGGGAAGCAACTCGATCTCTTGAAGAAATGTGCAGAGATTCATGGCATTGGCAATCAAAGAATCCTTCAGGCTATGACTAAGAAAATACGTTAAAGGTATAGTATAATGTTTAAAATGAAATGGCTCTTTTCTTTACTACTATTGTTATCTGTAAATGCTTTTCCTCAGGACTTTACTGAAGATTTGGACTTATTGCTAAAATCAAATCCTGACTATCTAACTGAACTTGAGGGTAGATTAGTTCCAGAAATAATTGATGATGCAATATTAGGGCAAGATGGATCCGTCGATGGACAAACCAGATTAAATGAAATGGAGTCGGATGAAAAAAGTGATATTTTTGGATTCGATTATATACAAAGCATTCCAAAGTCTATTTCTACAACTTCTGACCTTCCAATTCCCAATGATTACGTTTTATCTCTAGGTGATAAGTTACGAATAATCCTTACTGGAGGCAATAAAAACTCATTTGTTTTAACAGTAGGCATGGATGGTTCTATTCTTTTTCCAGAGTTGGGAATAGTTAATGTTTTTGGAGATACATTATCTGAAGCACGAAGAAAGATTGAGGACCTGGTGAATGTTTCATATGTTGGAACAGAAGTTTCAATTAGTCTGCAAGAATTGTCTGCAAAAAAAATCAATATTCTTGGAGCAGTTAAGAATCCAGGGACTTATATTGTAAACCCATTCTCTACTATCTCGTCATCTTTAGCATACTCTGGTGGTTTTGAGGACTACGCATCCTTAAGGAGTGTGACTTTAATAAGAGGCGATGAAAAAATTGTATTTGACTTATACGACTTATTAATTTTTGGCGACAGAAATGTAGATATTAATATTCAGCAAGGAGATACATTACTTATCAACTCAACTAATAATTTTATTAGTATTTCAGGCGCCTTCAACAGACCATTTACATACGAATTTAAGCCAAATGAAACTATACGAGATTTAATTGGTTACGCACTTGGTTTAACTAAATTTGCTAATCCAAGAAAACTAGCTTTGAAATATCTTGATAGAAATTCTGCAAAATTGACAATTACCGAAATAGATGTGTTAAGTGATGACCCATTAATTAATAATTTTCTAAATCCTGTTGAATTAGTAGCATTTTTAGCAAAATCAAGCCCTGAATTTAAAGTTAAAGTAACTGGGCCTATTGAAAATCAAGGATTTTTTGATGTTCCAAATACCGGTTTACTATCAGATATTATTGGACAGCTTAGATTCAGCAGTGATGTATATCCTTTCATGGGTGTCTTGCAGCAAGGGAACTATTCAAAACTATTTTCACTTATTGATGAAGATACACAGGAAATTTATTTAGAAGAGAATTCAGAAATCTTCTTTTTTGATAAGAATGATTCTTTTTTGACAAAAAGCTTAAATAGGTATCAAGAAATGTTGAACACTAATGCTGGAGAAGTTCTAAATTATAATGAATTGAAGACCTTAATGCTGCCTGATGGCCTTTCAATAAATTCTCTCAAGCTTATTAATGATTATCAATTACAAATCAACTATGAAGAATTTGTTATTTATTTCCCTTTTTTTGGTAAAACAAATGCTCAGGAAATAGCTGAATATCTTGGACTTGATCTTAATGGAATTGATATAAAAAATACAGGGTATTTATCACCTTTAGATGGAATTTCTAAGGTGGCAAATTTAGAAGACCTTTTTTTTAAAGCAGAAAAGTTTAATTCATTAACTTTTAGAGATTTTAAGGATACTTCAATTCGAGTAAAAGTTAGTGGCGAAGTTCTTCTTCCGGGAACATATGTACTGCCTGCACAAAGCTCTTTGTCTGAACTATATGTTAGAACTGGAGGACTGAGGGATTCTGCAGATCGCCAATTAGCTATTTTTACACGCGAATCTGTAAGGGAAAGAAATCTAGAGGAGCTTGAATCTGCAAAGCAATCAATTAATGAGACTATTTTGCTTAACTCAGAGGGCGGTATAAATCCAAATATTCTGACATTATTAAATAAAGATATTAATTCAGATTCTTTAGGAAGAGTTTCTGGAGATTTCAGTATAGACTCTCAGTTGAATAACACTTTTTTGCTGGAAGATGGTGATGAGATTTATATTCCAAAAAAAATTAACATTGTTTCTGTACTGGGAGAAGTGCTAAATCCTAGCACTTTTATCTTTGAGTCTGATATGACCTTCAAAAGTTTAATAAACTCAGCAGGTGGTTATAAACAGTCTGCTCTCAAGCGCTCATCATATATTATTAGATCAAATGGTAAAGTTATAAAATCAACTAATATCTTTCAACAGAGTATTAAAATCCTCCCTGGTGATACTATTATTGTCCCAACTGACTATAGTGCTGATAACAATTTCTTTGCATTATTAGCGCCAGTTACATCAACTTTAAGTAATCTGGCATTTTCAGCTGCTGCAATTGACAATCTTAGAAAATGATAAAGAAGCTTATTATATTAGTCATAATTTTGGCTAATAAGCTCTTTTCTGATGATATTTTTTATAATTTTCCAAATAATCATGGTTCACTTGGAGTAATTAATATTCCATCAGCAAGATTCTATGATTCACCTTCTGGCTCATTTTCTGGTTACAGAGGTTTTCCTGACAGAAAATTAACATTAACCCTTTATCCATATGACTGGATGGAGGCATCTTTATTTTATTCAAGCTTCAAAGGAAGACCTTATGGAGTATATTCACAGGATTATAAAGATAAAGGCATGAATATTAAATTAAGACTGAAAGAACAGGGCATTTTCCCAGCTCTTGCTTATGGGTTTAATGATATTGGCGGTACAGGCTTTTATAGCAGCGAATATTTTGTTTCATCATATGGTTATGGAAATTTTGATTTTCATATAGGAGCTGGATGGGGAAGGCTAAACAATTTTAATCACTTTGAAAATCCATTTATATTCTTGTCAGATTCATTTCGCAGTAGAGACTCTGTCCTGGGTGAAGGTGGAGTATTTAATTTACAAAATTATTTTTCAGGTTCTGATATATCAATTTTTGCAGGCATGAACTATGTAGTAGGAGAAAAATATGTCTTTAAAATTGAATTTGACCCAACACAAACTCCTGGAAGAGTTGGCTATAAGGATAGAAAGTCAGATATAAATTTTGGTGTTAATTACTTGTCCAATAAATATATATTTGGAATTAATTTTGAGAGAGGTTCAAATTTATCGCTAAATCTAGCATATAGAGATAATTTTTTTGTTTCCGATTATCAATATAAGAAAGATAAAAATACTCGTAAAGGAGAATACTATAAAAATTTAATTAAGACTTTAAATAAAAATAATGTGGGTGTTTCAAGAATAGAAAAGAATGATAAAAGCTTATCCTTAACTCTCACACAAAATTATCATGATTTAAAAACTGTTGAAAATATTGTTAAAAATAGTATTCAAGATAATGAGATACTTGAAGAAGTTGTTGTAAGTTACAAGATTGCAGGTCTTGAGGTGATAAGGGCAGATAAATTAAAAGATTCTTCACTTGTATATAAAAATAAATATAGAGGCTTAAACCAAGAATTTTCATTAAATTTAAGACCTTTTATAGCAAGTAGGGAAGATTTTTTAAAAGTCGGTCTTTTACTTGAGCACGATGCTGAGTATATATTCTCAGAAAATTTATTTTTTTCATCTAATGTAAAGCTTTCAATTATTGATAATTTTGATGATTTGATATACCCCCCAGTAGATGTGTATCCAGCTCAAGTAAGATCAGATATTAAAAAGTATTTAAATAACTTAGGTGAAAAATTATCAATTGGAAGAGCTCAGGTGGAGTATTTTAAAACTCTATATAAAAATAACCATATACTGCTTAGTGCTGGCATTTATGAAGATATGTTTACAGGATTTGGATTTGAATATCTAAATTATGATCATAAAAGTCAATTTAATTGGGGTTATGAAGCTCACAAAATCTACAAAAGAGATTATGACTTTGGCTTTGGCTTGCTTGGCTATGAAAATATAACCCATCATCTTAATATTTACTATGAGAATAGAGAGTTGATACCTTTTGATTTAAAACTTTCTTATGGAGAGTATCTTGCAGGAGATATTGGAGCAACAATTGAATTATTTAGGTCATTTAAAAATGGTGTAAGAATAGGTTTGTTTTCCACATTTACTAACGTTAGTTTTGAAGATTATGGTGAAGGTAGTTTTGATAAAGGAATTTTTTTTAGTATACCTTTTGGCAATAATAGAAATATTAAAGATTTTGCATGGAGACCTTTAACAAAAGATCCAGGGGCAAAATTAATAAGAAAAAATGATATTTATAGTTTAGTAAACAAATATTCTACTTTTAGATAACGAATGCTTTTTTAAGTTCCAGTTCCTGTCCCACTTCCTGTGGATGTACCTGTCCCAGTTCCTGTCCCAGTTCCTGTCCCTGAATCGGTAGATGTCCCTGAATCGGTAGATGTCCCTGAATCGGTAGAT